>JAURCU010000079.1 GCA_030828305.1 Luteolibacter sp. | reverse complement strand
TATCGGAGATCTCCAAATCACAGAAACTCGTTCCCACTGCCATCGAGTTCGTCGATATCGCCGGCCTGGTTGAAGGGGCTTCCGAAGGTGCTGGTCTCGGTAACAAGTTTCTTGCCAATATCCGCGAGACCGACGCCATAGTCCAGGTGGTGCGCTGCTTCGAGAACGACGACATCATTCACGAACTCGGCTCTGTTGACCCTATTCGCGATATAGAGATCATCAATTCCGAACTCATCATCGCCGACATGGGCGCCCTCGAAAAGCGCCGTAGCTCGCGTGAAAAAAAAGCCAAAGGTGGCGACAAAGAAGCCAAGAAGGAGGTCGAACTCATCGACATCATCCTGCCTCATCTTGATCAGGGGAAACCTGCCCTCACACTCGACTTCAATGATGAAGACAAGGCCATCGTGAAGGACTTTTTTCTGCTCTCCTCCAAACGCACCATTTACGCCTGCAATGTCAGCGAGGATGAACTCGCCGTCGTCATGACCGACCCCAACAGCAACCCCATGGTCGCCAAGGTTCGTGACTACGCCGCCCAACACAGCGGCGCCGAGACCGTAATCATTTCCGCCCGTATTGAGGAGGAACTAAGTGAGTTGGATCCAGAAGAGGCAATGGAGTTTCTGAGCGACATGGGAGTGAGTGATTCCGGAGTCTCAGGTCTGATTCGAGGCGTTTACGAACTTCTCGGCCTGCGCACCTATCTTACCACCGGTGTGCAGGAGACCCGCGCCTGGACCATCACTGCTGGCGACAAAGCGCCCGCCGCTGCCGGCGTCATCCACACCGACTTTGAGCGCGGATTCATCGCAGCCGAAGTGGTCCACTTCGATGACCTCGATCAACTCGGCTCCAAGAACGCCTGCAAGGAAGCCGGCAAGCTGCGCATCGAGGGCAAGGACTACATTGTCAAGGACGGTGATGTCATCGAGTTTCGCTTCAATGTGTAGCGCGCTGGCTTGCTTGCCCCAGACTTGCGGTAGGTCAAAGGCATGATGCTCAATTCGGTTTTTGACCAATGGTTTCCATGACGCGGTTGTCGGCCTGAACGCCGGTATTATTCCAAGGCATCTGGTCTTATTTAGCTGGCAACCAAGTTGCGTCAGCACAACTGAGTGCAGGCAACAGACCCACCACTCGCGAACCTACTGGGTCCCAAAAATGTAGCCCTTGAGGTGGTCAATGGTAGACTCCTGGCTGGCCATCACCCAGCGCACGATGTCACCCATGGACACCATACCAATGAGTGTTTCACCATCCATGACGGGCAGGTGACGAATACGCTCATTGGACATCACCGCCATGCAGTGGGTAATCTTGTCAGTCGGTTTGACCGTAATGGCTGCTTTGTGAACGATTTCATGCACCTTGGTATCGCGGGAAGTGCGACCCTTAAGAACCACCTTGCGACTGTAGTCGCGCTCGGTCATCACACCAACGACCTCGTCGCTGGTATTAACGACGATGAGTGCTCCGATGTTATGCTTGCCCATGAGCCCAACCGCCTCGTAGACCGTGGCATCCACCCGGGTCTTCCAGGTCTGATCACCCTTGTCTTTAAGTATGTCACGAACGGTTCCTTGTATATCCATAGGTCAAAATTTTGATTGAGATCCACCATACCTCATCGCGAGCAATAGGTCAACAAAGGACGACACCACTTGACGAATCAACCTGCTGCACGAAGCTCAGCCCATGCCCAATGCACTTATCGGGGAGCAATCTCCCTACCTGCTGCAGCACTCCGACAACCCTGTGGACTGGATGCCTTGGTCCGATCAGGCCTTTGCCGAGGCACGCCAACAGGACAAACTGGTCTTTCTCTCGGCGGGTTATTCGACCTGCCATTGGTGCCATGTGATGGCGCACGAATCCTTTGAAAATGAAAAGGTGGCGAAAGTGATGAACCACCATTTCATCAACATCAAAATCGACCGCGAAGAGCGACCCGATATCGACGCTCTCTACATGCAGTATCTCCAAGTCACCACCGGACAAGGAGGCTGGCCCATGAGTGTCTGGCTGGATGGCGAGGGACGACCTGTGTTTGGTGGCACCTACTTTCCCCCAGAAGACAAGCATGGGCGGGCAGGCTTTGTCCGGATCTGTCAGGAACTGGCACGTCTATGGCGTGATGAGCGTTCCAAACTCCTCGCTCACGCAGACAAAGTGATGGAACATCTCCAAAAAATTCCCGAAACCGAGGCACAAAACAACCATGTCTGCTCCTGTTATCTGAAGAGTTGCCACGAGATCTTTGATGTCGAACTAGGCGGCTTTGGTGGTGCCCCCAAGTTCCCCCGCCCAGCGTTGCTGGACACCCTCATGACTCTCGCCAAACAGGAATGTCCAAATGACCCCGAGAGTACCGAGGCATGGCGCATGACCCTCCGCACGCTTCAGGCGATGGCGCTCGGCGGCATGCATGATCATTTGGCGGGTGGCTTTCACCGATACTCGGTCGACCGCTACTGGCACATTCCCCACTACGAAAAGATGCTCTACGACCAAGGGCAGCTTGCAACGACTTACCTCGAGGCATGGGAAATTTCAGGAGATGTATGGCTTCTCCGTGTCGCCGAAGGAATTCTCTCCTACCTCTCGGAGACCATGCTCGATGATAGCGGCGCCTTCCACACCGCCGAGGATGCCGACAGCTTCGAGACAGCAGATGCCCAGCATCCCATTGAGGGCGCCTTCTGGACGTGGCGCGCCGAGGAAATCCAAAGACTCTTACCTCCGATGGATGCAGCCATCTTCTCTGCGGCTTACAACATCCAAGCCAATGGCAATGCCCGCCCCGAAAGCGATCCTCATGGAGAGCTAGAAGGACGCAATACCCTACATCGGGTAAAAACCGACGCCAACCTTGCTCAGTTATATGATTGCAGCATGAGGGCCATCGAAGACTCCCTCGCAACCTCAAGGGCAACACTCCTCGCAGCCCGCCTAAAGCGCCCCCTACCCCACCGCGATGACAAGATCATCACGGCCTGGAACGGGCTAACCATCGCCGCCCTTGCGAAGGCTGGACGCCTACTCAATAACAAGAAATGGTTGGAACATGCCACCACTGCAGCCATGTTCTTCAAGATTCAATACCTTGATGATGGTGATCTTTTTAGAAGTTGGCGGTCTGGAAAAAAATCTTCTGCCCCGGCCATCGCCGATGACTATGTCTTCCTGATTCACGGCCTGATTGAGCTTCACCATGCCGATATTGAGGGCAAATGGCTGTCATGGGCCGAGGAGCTCCAACAAAAACTCGACGACAAACTCTGGGATGAAAGCCTGGCGGGCTACGTCATGCGCCCGCAACTGCAAGGCAAGGCGCTGATGACCCTGCGCAACGATTACGATGGGGCGGAACCCTCACCCAATCACCTCGCTATCCTCAACCTTCAGCAACTGGCCAAAGCAACAGGTATGGGCACTTACAAAAAGCAGGCTGACGCCCTACTCAAAGCTGCCTGCAAACGGATCACCGACCCCTTCGCCGCTCCCATTTTCGTCCGGGCCTTGGCCAACAAAAACGATCGGAGCCCAAGCACCAGAAACTGAGAAAAAACCAAAATCCACTCACCAGTGACACACCACACGCGGCAGAATGACTCTCACATTGCCATGCTTGTTGGTGCTTTCCTCAATCGCCACCGCATGACTGTCCTTGAACTCAACGACGGTCTTTTCCTTTTCTTGTTGAGTTACGCTGACTAAAGTGCGGTAGGTTTGGCCGGTGTGAGGATCCACGTGAGTGGCGTAGTTGCGGATTTCCTCCATCACGATGAACTCCCAACGTCCCACTTGCCCATCGGCGGTTTGGCGAATGCTTGTCTTGGTCGGCTCTCCCAAAACCAGGCCTACCTCGCGCATGGTCATCCCAAGCACCACCATGCCCTCTTCGATCAGTTTGTTAACCTTCATCTGTCGCTTGTAGAAGGCTTTCATGTTTTTCTCGAAATCCTCAGCAGGCATTTCAAAGGCCCAAGTGCCGACCCAACCGGCAAGCCCACCATTCTTGCCCTTACCGCGAACGCGGTAAGCCTTGTCCGTAATGGCCACGACCTCCGCTTCCTGACCGGCCACCAGAGTGCCGAGCTTGGCTCCAGCGTCCTTGTTGGCAAAGACTGGAGCCGCCTTGAGCACCTTGAGCTTGAGTTCCTTTTCGAATACCTCCTCGAGGTAAACCACTTCCGGATCCGAATTGAGCAGCGACTTGCGCTTGCTCTGGGCCATGAGCGAAGGAACAATCAGCGCGACTCCGATGGCCATGAGCAGGGCCACTGCGCGCAGAGGATTGTTAAACAGGATGTTCACGATGCCGAACTCTAGCATGAGGCTCTGACAGAGGCCAGATGGCATTTATTCATTCAGAACTCGAAAAATGTATGAAAAACACGATTGGACGTGGCTGGCCTCCTAGTGCAGTCTCCCGCCATGGATTCCGTGGGCCCTCTCTCCCGCAAGCTATTCGCCGCCGCCAAGGAGCACATCCCGGGTGGCGTCAACTCACCGGTTCGTGCCTTCCGAAATGTCGGCGGTGAGCCCTTTTTTGTCCACAAGGCCGCTGGCAGCCGCATTGAGGACGTTGATGGCAAGACCTACATCGATTACATCGGTTCTTGGGGCCCCAACATTCTGGGCCACGCACCAGTGGTGATCACCAATACCATCCACGAGGTCGCCAAGAACGGAGTCTCCTTCGGCATACCCAATCCCTTTGAGGTCGAGATGGCTCGAACAATCTGCAACTGGGTGCCATCCGTGGAAAAAGTCCGTATGTGCTCTTCAGGCACGGAGGCCACCATGTCTGCCATCCGTCTGGCTCGCGGCTACACCAAGCGTGATTTCATCATCAAGTTTGACGGCTGTTACCACGGCCATAGTGACTCTCTGTTGGTCGCGGCAGGTTCGGGTGCGCTTACCCACGGCGAGCCCGATTCTGCAGGCGTTCCAGCGTCCTTCGCTGAAAAGACGATCGTGCTACCCTACAATCATCCAGAAGCTCTTGAGAAAGCCTTTGCCAAGCAAGGCGAGCAGATTGCCGCTATCATTGTCGAATCCTACCCTGCCAACGCGGGTTTTGTGCTGCCTCAACCCGGCTTCCTCGATCTGCTGCGCTCCATCACCAAAAGGCATGGCGCCCTGCTCATTTTCGACGAAGTCATGACAGGCTTCCGCCTCGGCAAAGCCGGTGTGCAGGGTCTGGAAAATCTTGATCCAGACATCTCATGCTTCGGCAAGGTCATCGGTGGTGGTCTTCCTGTCGGCGCCTTCGGTGGCCTCGCTAAGATCATGAATCAGCTGGCTCCGGACGGTCCAGTCTACCAAGCCGGCACTCTCAGCGGCAACCCTCTTGCGATGGCCGCAGGGCTGGCTCAGCTCAAGGAGCTGGCCAAGCCCAGCGGCTACCCGAGACTGGAGGAACTCGGCGCCCACTTCGAGAGTGGCCTACGTCAGGTAATGGAGGCCAAGGGCATGCCTTACCGACTCAACCGCGTCGGCTCAATGTTCTGTCTGTTCTTTACGCAGCGCGAGATCATCAATGTTGATGATGTGGTGAAACAGGATCTCGAGATCTTCAAAAAACTGTTCTGGGGCTGCCTCAACAAAGGCATCTATCTCGCGCCGTCACCTTACGAGACGGGCTTCATCTCACTGGCTCACACCGAGGCAGATCTCGATGACACGCTTAGCGTGATTGAGGATGTCATTTCGACGATTTGAAGATGGTCAGCAGCGCCCGGTGATCGGAGGCGAGCTCCCATGAGGCATCATCCACCAGATAGCTTGCGCGAAAGTCGACCTCCGGCTTGAGCCCCTTGGAGACAAACACGTAATCAAAGCGTGAGTAGATATCCTGATACTCCCAATGATGGGTCCAGCGGTGGCCGCGTGAATCAGCACAAGGAATAGCTGTCATGTAGGTTGGTGAGCCGTATTGACCTGCAATTTTCTTAAGAGCTGTGCTCTTGCGACTGTCGTTAAAATCACCATAGGCGATCAGGCGAACGTCGGGGTCGGCTTCAAGAATGTCATCAACATGGCGCCGCACCAGCATGGCCTCCTGGATGCGGATCTGTTCTTGGTCAGCACCTCGGACTTCTCGCTTGGATTTCAAGTGAACTCCAACAAAGCGATAGGCGCATCCCTCGCGCTCGACTGTCGCGTCTAGCATGGGGCGACTCATGCGCCAGCTTCGGCCATTCATCTGGTATGCGTTAACTCTGGGGTGAGTGACGGCCACGACGGGATATCGTGAGAGCAGAGCAAGCCGGCGCAAGGCATGGGAATCGGCATCATAAGCCAGATGCTTCATTTCCCAGCCACTCTTCTTGAGTCGGGACTGCAGCTGTGCGACGTCCTTTGTGTCGCCAATTTCACATACACCCAAGACATCAGGGCACTGCTCCACAATCAATCGAATCGCCGCAGTTTTCTCTTTCTCGGGTTTGGTGCTCGGCTTGCCGTTGCGAGACATCGTCAACCAATTCTCGAGATTGTAGGCCATGAAACGCAGCCCAGGAACGCGAGACGTGGCTTTGTTGCTGTCACCGGCAGCAACCCCAGCTTGAAAAGTGCTGATACTGGCGGACTCATTCCAATCAGGAGTCGCGGTATTGTCGTCACACGCGACCAGACTCAGGAAGCCAAACGAAAGAACCCCGGCCATGACCGGGGTTCGAAAAGAGAGGCTAAATATTGAGCGCCGAGAGCTCATGTGTCCTGCTTGGGCTCGTTGCCCTTGACCTCCTTAACTTGGGCTTCGTCTTCGGCGCGGGTGATTTCGCGTTCGAAGTCGTCGCGGGCCTTTTTGAATTCGCCCATGCTCTTGCCAATGCCACGAGCCAACTCGGGTAGCTTTTTGGCACCAAAAAGGAGGAGGATCACGACGAAGATCATGATCATCTCAGGGCCGCCGAGGGATCCGATGAATGCGAGGTTTTGCATAATTAATTGATTTCTTGAGGAAACTTAGGACGGCTTGAGGGCCGATGCAACGCATTTACCTATCTTAGGAAAAAATCCTTTCAGATTCCCTGCATTCAAAAAAGCGTAAAGAGGAGTTTCATCCCAATGATAAGCATCACAATTTCTACCCCGCTCGAAGTTTCCATGGCTCGGCCGTATGGAATCAGGCCGGATTGGCTAGACGTAATAGGGCCTGAGCATCAAATAGCATATCGGCCCCGTGACAGCGACATAGAGCCACATTGGGTAGACCCAGCGGGCCAGACGGCGATGATCGTCGAAACGGTTGGTCCAAGCGGCAATAAAAGTGAAGAGAATGAAGGGAAGACTCACCGCGGCAAAAATGATATGGGAAATGAGCAGCAAGAAATAGATCATGCGGGCCATGCCATCGCCCTGATAACGAGTGGGATCGTTGGTCATATGATAGACCACGTAAGACAGAAGGAAGACCACCGAGAAGCCCATCGCTGCGAGCATGGTGGCGCGGTGTAGTCTGATTTTTCCCATTTTGATGGCAACAAGGGAAACCAATAGGAGCAAGGCGACAAGGGCGTTGACGGTGGCATGGAATGGTACAAGCACCATGGTCGACCAGCCATCCGGAAGCGGGATGCGGATCTCCTGCATCAGCACCACAAGAATGATGACCACTGAAGATAACACCCAAGCCAACAGCTTGAGTTTGTTCGAGAGTTCCCTATTGGCCGGACGCTCCAGCCATTGTTTGCGTTCGTCACGGCTCATCACTCGGCGTTTAGTTCGGTTTGTATTCGATCAAATAATTCATTCTTCAGCGTATCGTAGAGTTCGGGATCACGCTCGATGGCCTCGGGCGAGCGCGCATCGGCAAGCGGCCACTTACCAACGACGCGAAAGTTGCGATCGACCAGTATGAAACCCAGATCGTGGGCAAAGCGACCATTGGTTTCGATGTCGACGGGATCCTTACGCTCACGAATGCCGAAGAACTTCAGTTCTTCCTCAAGGTAGCGATGGGTCTTTTCCTCGCTACCGGCGTTGATAAACCACCAGTTAGCAGGGTCGGCATTCAGGGCCGCACCATAGGCTTTGAGCTTTTCCACATCATCGTTTTCGGGGTCGATGGTGAAACATACCATGTGGAAGTCGGGATGCTCCCTGAAGGCTTGATAAATTTTGGTCAATTCTGCCCCATTGCGCTGTGCGCACATCGGGCATACCGCAAAGAACTCGGCCGCGACCCAAACCTTGCCCCTGAGATCGGACAATTTCAGTTCCTTGCCCTCCTGATTCACGCACACAAGATCCTCCTCAATTTCAAACCATTCCCTGGTCTCAGTCCTGCCTGTATTTTGGACAATCTCTTCAAGTGTGTTCCCGCTGTTTTCGTTCTGCTGATGCAAGTAGCGGGACAGGAAAATGACCGCCACGCAGATCAATGCGATGGCGCCGTAGAACAGGGTCAGGGTGGTTTTTTTGTTCATCACTCTTCGAAGGGTTCAGCGAGTAGCTTTTCGATGGTTTCCATCAGCAACAACTCCAGTTGCTGGGCGTTGCTCAAATCCGTGCCGGTCTTCTTGCCCTCGGCATCCCATTGGGCTGCCTGATCAAAGTCGAAAGGAGCAATGTAGGGAGGACCACCCTTCTTCTGTGGCACCACGGCACGGCGCAGGTGGCCATTGCGATCCACAAGCACGATGCTTGGATCAAACTTCCATCTTCCTTCCACTTCACCCGGAGGCATCGATGGCTTGAGTTCCTTGCGGATGAACTTGGTGAGGGTCTTTTGCTCGTTGCTGGCGACCCACCATTGGGGAAGCTCGACTTCCATGGCACTCGCCGCCTGTTTGAGTTGCTTGAGAGCCTGATCCGGAGGACCCGGATTGAGAATCAAAGTGACGATGCGGAAATCCTCTTCCTGGGAGAATGTCTCCGCAGCCCGTTTGAGGATATGAATGCTGTGCGAACTTTCTTCCATCTGCTCGGTATGGACCACGTGAATAGCGAAAACCTTGTCGCGAAGATCCATCAAATCGACCGTCTCACCGTCCTGACGGACCACTCTCAGCGAGCGCTCGGGTTGAATGCGGTGGATGATGGAAGGACGGTCGTCCTTCGCACGCTCCGCCACATAATTGTTGTAGGCCTTCATCACCAGCCAGCCACCCACGACCATGATAGCAACGAGGATCCACGCCGTGCGGCGCAGTTTTTTGGGATCCCTCTCGGCGGGTTCGAAATTTTCAGGCAAGGGCATGGGCAGGCGGAAGGTAAACATGGAGAGGCACTTGGCAAGTCGCAGCCGCCCAAAGTCCCTCAAAATCGAAGGATTTCAGGCTTTGGAGCCTGCCCCAAGCGACCTAATCTTCTCTTCGCCATGATTCTTCGCAGTTTTGCTCCCCTCCTTGCCACGGCGTGCGGCGTCCTTGCCCAGGAAGCAGCCCCAAAACCCAATATCCTCTTCATCTTCTGCGACGACCTGGGATATGGTGACGTGGGTGTCTTTCACCAGAACGAACGAGCCGCCAAGAAGGAGCGCAGCATTCCCTACTTCCACACGCCCCATCTCGATGGCCTGGCACGGGAAGGCATCCAGTTTCGCCAGCATTACTGCGCGGCCCCCGTCTGTGCGCCCTCACGAGCATCTCTCCTGACCGGCACCCATCAGGGCCACTCCCCCATCCGCGACAACCAATTCGACAAGGAGCTGCCCGATACCCTTACCTTGGGCAGCGTGCTCAAGCTGGCCGGCTACGCCACCGCCGCCTTCGGCAAGTGGGGTCTGCAAGGGGCACCCAATAAAGCGGAAAAGCGTGGCCAGATCTTTCCTGCCGGAGTCAAATTCCCGGGCTGGCCATCCATTCCCGTGGACCGCGGCTTTGATCACTTCTTCGGCTACGTTCGCCACCGGGACGGTCACTACCATTACCAGGTCGAAGACAAGAAACAGGTCTGGGAGAACAAGACCGAGGTTTCCGCGGGCATGGAGCTCTGCTTCACCACCGACCTCTTCACCGCTGCGGCCAAGAAGTGGATCGTGGATCAGCACCGCAAAGACCCCGACCAGCCCTTCATGGTCTACCTGGCCCACGACACCCCGCACGCCATCCTGCAAAACCCGCCCTGCGCCTACCCCGAGGGAGGTGGTCTCGAAGGCGGCGTGCAGTGGATTGGCGAGAAGGGCCGCATGATCAACACCACCCACGGCACCTACGATGGCTGGATGCATCCCGACTACGCCCGGGCCACCTGGGATCACGACCGCAATCCTGAAACCGAGGAGCAAGCCTGGCCTGATGTGCAACGCCGCTACGCCAACAATGTGCGCCGCATCGATGATACGGTCGGAGATCTCTGCACACTCCTCGCCGATCTCGGCATCGCTGAGAACACCCTGGTCATCTTCAGCTCGGACAACGGCCCCGCACGCGCCGCTGGGCCAACCGAACTCAAGCTGGGCTACGACACCGCCACCGGGGCCGGCTG
>JAURCU010000078.1 GCA_030828305.1 Luteolibacter sp. | reverse complement strand
TCGCCCGATGCGCTCACGCCCATTACGTCAATGGCAATCGGAGCCAAGCGCTGGCCATTGCACGCGAAATCATGTCGGTGGACGTCCACATCCGTGACATATCCAACTCCTACGTCGAGTGGTGCGGCAATGATCACAGCCAGGCGGAAAGCGGCCTTCAGGCGGCGATTGCCAAAAACCCCACCGATGCCTGGAGGTTGCGTGCCACACTCACCTTCAATCTTTACCGCGACCGCATGAAGGACGTGGGAAAATCGCGCAAGGCCGCTCACGACTTCATCAAACATTCTCCCGCTGATCACGACGCTACCGAGTGGATTGCCGCCCACCTTCTCAACTCGGCAGCGGATGAAGCGACACTCAAAAAGGATCTCGATGCAATTGCCGTCAGTGCCCGCCAATACGCCCACATCGAGGGCTATGTTGGACGCCTCTGGAAACCCGCACCCGAAGAGAAGAGTCGCGCCCGCATCTGGAGCATCGCCAACAAGGCCTTCTTCAACGATCCAATCAACCGCCTATGGACACAGACCCACGAAAAAGGCGGCAAGGGCGCACAGGCCTGCAAGGGCCTTTTGGACAAAAACCCCAGCGCCGAACAGCGCGAATGGCTCATGGTGCGAAAGGCCCATCTCTACCGCCACCACCTCGGTGGTGGTGCCCGCCGCACAGCGGCTCGCCATTATCAGGAGCTCTGCGCAGCCTACCCAGAAAATTTTGACTACGCCGAGCGCTGGTTGGAAGCCGCTGACTACGCCGAGACGGAGAAGGGCGAGCAAGCGCTCGCTGCAGCCAAACACCTGCTCACCCTCCCACCCCAAGCCGCCCACCACGATACTTGGAAGCGCCTTTTGGAAACCCGCGATAGGAACATCGCAATCAAGGCCGCTGCCTGGATCTCACAATCCACAAAGGCGAGCCCTTACCCGACTTACCACAGCACTCTCATCGGTGACATACTCCATCAGATGGAGCTCAAGAATGAAGCCCTGAATTGGTGGCGCTCGCGAATGGATATCGATGTCGACAATGGGGAATGCATCTCCGCTGCCGATCGGGTGGCCAGCAGCATGGCGCCAAAACAGGCCATGGATTTCCTGCGCAAGCGCTACCAGCAAGCAGGTAGCGGCCAGGGACGTTACGCCGGCCTGATGGCACAACTCGCACTGCGTGAAGGAAACCTCGGCTCCATGGAGGAGATTCTTATCGATTCAAAAAAGCGCGCTACCAAGCAGCCCTTCGACTCCTGGAGCATCGGCGACTGGATGCCTCGCGACTGGCTCAAGACCGCTCTCAATCAAAAGGAGTGGCCGGATGAAAAACGCGCCCGCGTTTTCGCCATGATCCGCGACATGGGCTATGGCGACGTCAGTGCGGAAGCCAGCTTGCTACTTGCCAGAAACACTCCCAAACACCTCAACCGTCTGCTTGAGGCTCAGGATCTGATCGCCAACTCCCGACAACACCACGATTCCTGGCAACGCATCTTTGCGCATGCCCAAGCCGCCATCGCCCGCGAAGACCACAGCTTAGCCTCCGTCATTCTCAATAGTCTGATCCACACAGTGCGCTCTGTCGGCAACCAAGAGATGACCCAGGCTCGCCAGATGCTGCGGCGCTGCTACGGCATCCTCGGTAGCGCCAGCTCGGAGATTCCCGCCGATAGCCCCATCGCACCCCTTCTCCAGATTGCTCTCCACCAGCGGCTGGGCGAAACTGAGCTCGCCGAGAAGGCCTACGACAAACAGCGCGCACTCTTTGACAAACACCGCAACGACCTACCGGTGGACCTCGTTCTATTCGCGGCGGAAACCCATCTCAACCGCGGCACGCAAGAAGACCTGATGCGCGCCGAAGATATCCTCGGCGCATGGAAAATTGCGCACAACGAATCGCAAACAAGCGATGTCCGCGACAAAGCGCGAGTTCAGTTGCTGCTGGCCAGAAAATACCAACAGGCGCGCCAGTTCGACGCTTCCCGCCTCGAATACACCTCTGTGGTCAATCATTTCGGCGATCAACCCGAAGCCATGTATGCCCGCTTCGGCATCGGTGAGACCTACATGGCACAAAAGATCTTCGACAAAGCGGAGGAGGTCTTTGCAGAACTCGCCGAAAGCCCCGATCCCACCATCACCATCCGGGCCGACTTCCTGCTCGGGGTACTCGCGATCCGCCAAGGTGAGAAAGACAAGGCACGCCAAACATTTCTCGATGTGCTCGGCCGTCTGCCCGAAGTCGAACTCGCCAACGAAACCCTCTATCAACTCGCCGAGGTCTACGGCCTTGAGCAGCGCTATCTGACCCAGCTTGAGACCCTGCGCACCGTCGGTCGACTCGGCCGCGAATCCAAGCGCTGGCACACCCCCGGCAATGCCCTATCCGTGGTGGTGCAGGACACCGACCTCGGCATCAGTCGCGGTGAAACCCGCATCCCGGTAGTTGTGCGCACGGAGCCCGGTGGAGACCTTGAAGCCTCCTTCTTGGCCAGCGGTGGTGCCGGCAAAGGCATTTTTCTCACCGAACTACCCACCACCCTTGGTGAAGCCGTGAAGGAAGACGGCATTCTGCAGGTCACTGGTGCAGACACAATCACCGTCGACTACCCCGAGGACTTCAAAAAGCAATTCCAGTTCGAGTTTCTCAGCAGCACCAAGCTACGCATTTCCTCTGACGCCACCCTCGAAGCCGCCAGCAGCGAGATCATCAACACCGATGAAGAGAGCTTCACCGATACCCTGAAGCAGGAGAGCGAGCTTCAGACTGACCAGCAACCCGAAACCAAGTCCGCCAGCCGTCCCCAAAATCAGATCAAGCCCGGAAACTTTGTCTACGCCCAGGTATTTGACGGTGATCGCGACGTCACTTCCGAGCCCGACAAGATCCCGGTCAAACTCACCGCATCAAGTGGCGACATGGTGGTGGCACAACTCACAGAGAACAAAAGCCACGGCGGCCAGTTCTCGGGATCCATCAAGACCGGCGAGCTGCCAGCGGGAGCCAATGCCAGTGATTCAGCTCTCGATCACAACGCCTTGATGGCCATCGACCACAGTGAACAAACCGCTTGGCGTAGCGAGCCCGATGGCGCAGCCCCCAAGAGCCTGACCATCGACATGAAGGACGTACGCCCGGTCACCAGCATTGCACTCACAGCGACCGATGCCGAGAATGAAGCGCCTGTCCGCATGCATTTGCGCGGCAGCCACGATGGTCGTTTCTGGTACACTTTGGCCCACTTCCCCACTCGGCCTGCTCAAGCCCGCCCCAAACTGATGGATGGCACCATGCGACTTCACGTCTATGAGATGCCCTCCAACCAACTCAAGACCGACTACACTTGGAAGGAAGTCGTCGATCTGCTCGGCAGCGTCAAGGCCACCCGAATCATCGACTGCGAGACTCTCGATTGGACGCCACCCAGAGAGGGCGACAAAAGCTACCTGTTGATCTGGGCGGGCAACTTCGCCCAGCAGCGTGACGGTGGCATGCGCCTTGAGATCCGGGGAGAACAAGTTGGTCTGATGCTCGATGGCCGGCTTGAAATCGAACCGACCAAGAGCAGCCAGACATGTGACATCTACGCCAAGGCTGGCCTTCACGAACTGGTGGCCTTTGCCACCACAAGAAGCACAGACACGGGAGGCGGCGCCAGCGTCGGCGTCAAGCGAGCTCGTGAAAACACCCAAAGTGAGCTCGTGAAACTCAGCAGTTTCGGCCCAGCAGATTTCGCGACATCTGATCTCAAGCTTGTTGAAGGGCCACTTCAAGGCAGCATGAGCCGACAAGACAAGCAGTGGATGCTGGACATACCGCTGCATCCGCTGCGCTACGTCGAATGCAACATTCTCGAATACCGTGGTGAGGCCGTTGCCATCAGCATGGTGGAAATCACTGACGGCCAGAACAGGCACGTGCCCTCTGCAAACGACGTCCTCGAACTCGCCCAAAACGACATCCTCGAACTCGCACCCGGTGATACCGTGACCGTCTCCTATCTCGACGAACTCACCGCCGAAAACCGTCAGCCCAACCGCTTCCTCAGCGCCAAACTCACCGCCACCTATTATAACGGAAAAATCACGCCGATTGGCCATGACTTCTCCCGTGCTGGTGATGGATCGGTTAAGGGAGCACGCAAAGAGCTGCTGCGCATTGAGCCAGGTGATCGAATCGTCGCTGAAGTGGTGGATTTTGATCACGACATAAGCCCCGAAAAAGACAGCATTGAGGTGCAGATTCAGGTCGGCAGCAAGCCGGCCATCACCATGACCGCCACCGAGTCCGAGCCATCCAGCGGCGTCTTCCTCTGCGAAATCGACACGACTTCCGGTGTAGAGGAGGGCAAGCTCACATTGGCCAAAGGAGACAGCGTCCATCTGAGCTATATCGACGAGCAAAACACTTTTCCCGGACACGCCAGCAAGCGTGAGACTTTCGTCCTGATCAATGAGCCGACTGAGGGCCATATCCAGATTGTCGACAGCGCCCGCTCCATCGATGGCACTCTCGGCTTCATCTCAGTCAGCGAGAACCGCGACCCAGCGCACATCAGCCAGGTCGACTACCACCTACCGCTCACCGTGGAGGTCATCGATCCTGACCAAGCCCGCGACACCAGCAGCATGCTCATGGTGGATGTCGCAACCACCCAAGGCACCAAAATCCGTGTCGAATGTCGCCTCTCGCGCCAATACGCAGCAGCCTCCGACTCCTTGGAAGAAACCCGCAACCCAGCCCTCTTCGAAGGTCGCTTCGTCGGCCAAATCCCCCTCTTTCTTGGAGACATCGAAAGCGCCGACATCATTCCCTCCGAAGGATCGGGCGTCAAAGGCGGCATCGGTCGCCTGATTCCCCTGACTCCCGAGGGACAAGAGCGTGAGCATCTGCAAACCGCGGGCCTACCTGTGCTCAACGTCAACGGCAAAGATCAATTCACTGCCAGCTACAAGGACACATCCCGCCCGGATGGGGATTCACTCACCCTGGAGACGAAAGCCACCCTGCGCACCGCCGCCACCTTGCGCATCACCGACGAACAGTATCAGGAGGACGCCGAAATCGCCCACGTTGGCAAAAAACTATACCTGCTGCTCGAAGATCCCGACCTCGATATCTCTGCGCAACGCGATACTGCGATGATTTGGGTTCGCACGGCCAGTGGAGAGGAAGAAACTGTCGAACTTGAGGAAACCCTCTCGCACAGCGGCCGCTTCAGCGCGTCTTTTCCGCTCAAATCCAAGGCTGCTCCAGTCAAAGGCAACAGCGAGGGTGAAATCGAATGTTTCTTCGGCGACACCCTCACCGTCGGCTATCTGGACAACGTCGCGCAACGCGAGGACGGCGAGCCTATTATCGAGCTCGAGCTGCCCGTGGCCGTTGGCACCAACGGTGATCTGGGCGCTTTTTCAAAGATCTTCAAGGATGAGGACCTTGCCGTGCAAACCCGTTTCCACATCGCGGAAAGCTACTTCGAACTCTTCAAGAGCCACCTCAAACTCGAGCGCAAGGAGCAAGCCATGCTGGACCTCGCCTCCGGCCGGCGTGTGCTGCGCGAACTTCGTGAGGACCATCCCAACCCCAAGTATGCGCCACGCGTCTCCTACCTACTCGGCCAGTTCGCGCAGGAAATGGAAGCGTGGGACGATGCGATTGACGCCTATCGCCTTATTGTGACCAACCACCCCGAGCACGAGCTCGCTGCGGATGCCCAATACAAGCTCGGCCAATGCTATGAAGAGGCTGGACAACTCGATGAAGCATTGGAGTCCTACGTGACTCTCGCCGCCACCTATCCCAAGAGCCCGCTGATTGCCAATGTGATGCTCCGGATCAACGAACACTTCTACACCAATGAGAACTTTGAAGTCGCCGCCAGCGTCGGCAACAAGTTCCTCGAGCGCTTCCCCAACCACGAATGGGCCCCACGCATGGCCTTCCGGGTTGGCCAATGTCACTACAAGCAGGAGGCGTTCAATCAGGCCGGCCTCGCCTTCGACGCCTTCGTCAAACGCTTCCCCGAAGAGGACCTCTCGGCTCAGGCCCTGTTCTGGTCCGGCGAGAGCTACCGCATGGCCAAAAACGTGCCGGAAGCTTTCCGCCGCTACAACCGATGCCGCTGGGACTTTCCCGAAAGCGAAGCGGCCAAATACTCCCGTGGTCGTCTTGCCCTACCCGAGATGCTCACCCAATTTGAACGAGAAGCCAATCTGACTGAAGAATGAACCCATATATGGCCCAGCCCCTGCCCACCCTACCCCTCGCCGAATCCACCAGCCGCATCGCGGAGTTCTTCCAGAGCGGCGCGCTCGGCAAACTTCTCGAAGGCGGGCTCTTCATGTTCGTCCTGCTGGCACTGCTGATTCTCGCTCTCGGTGTCATCATTGAACGATATCGCAGTCTCAAGATGCTCGAGGCCGATCCCACCGAGCTGCAAAACGAAGTCGTTGACCTGCTTTCCAAAGACAAAGTCGAAGAGGCCCTCAGGCTCTGCGAGAAATCCCGCGGGCCTGTCCCAGCGATTCTCTCCACCGGCCTGCGAAAGTATCTGGTGCTTCGCCGTCTCAACTACGATCAGGCCCAGACCGAGGAGCAGGTCATCAAGAGCATGGAGAGCTCCGGTGTGCACATTGTCGCCGCCCTCGAGCGTCACCTTCCCATCCTGGCAACCATTGCCAGTGTCGCCCCCATGCTCGGCTTCCTCGGCACCGTGCAAGGTATGATCGTGGCCTTCGGCGACATCGAAGCCAACGTCGGCCAACAAAACATCGTGCAGGCAGCCGCCGCCGGTATCCGCGTGGCACTGCTGACCACGGCCTTCGGCCTCATCGTCGGTATCCCCGCATACATTGCCTTCAACTACTTCACCGGCATCATCAACCAGTTCGTCCTTCAAGTGGAGCAATCCGCAGCCGACCTCATCGAGGCAGTGTCCCTGCGCATGACCCTTGGGGGTGACGACAAATCATGAAACTCAAACGCGGCAAACTACTGATCGATCCTCCGACGAGCGCGAGTTCTGACATCGCGTTTATTCTGATCATTTTCTTTCTGGTTTGCGCTTCGGTGCAGCCGGAGACCGGCCTTGGCCAGAACCTGCCCAAGGCTGAGACACAGCCGGATAAAACCAGACAGAGCCAGAACATCGAAGTTGGCATCAGCCCCACTGGAATCATTCTCAACGGCAATCCCCTGCAGGTGGAGAGCTTTCGCCAGCGCGTCTCCGCTGAACTGGCCAAAAAAACCCGCGAGGCCGACAAGGTCGTGGTCGTAAAAAGCGCATCCGACACCACCTACGAGCGATGGATCGAAATCTCCCAGATCATCGACCAGGCGGGTGGCACCCTCACCCTCGAGATCGAATCCCAGCAAACCATTACGCTCGATTGAAGATCCCACGCAAAACCTTCACTGCCGAGGTGCCCTCATTCGCGATGGGTGACATCGGATTCTTGCTGCTCATCTTCTTCGTCGTTCTGGCCCGCACCCAAGACGACAGCCATGTGCAATGGGATCCCGCCCGCCTCGCCAATGTGGACAGCGCCGCAGCCCCCCTGGCCAGCATTGCCGTGGACGTGCAGGACAAGATCTTTCTCAACGGCAAGCAAATCGGCGTCGACCAGATCACCAGCCGTCTAAACGCCATCCTCGGTGACACCCCCACTGGTTCGCGCAACGTCTATCTCAAGATCCACAAGGACGCCTCTGCCAAGATCTTCGAACCCGTCATCGAAGCGGCAGGCGCCTCCGGCAGCGACCTCTTCCATATTATCGAACCCGACAATTCATGACACCTCCATCCGACAATTCCGGCCCTTCAGGCCCCTTGGTCAGCACCAAACGCGAACTGCGCAATCTGGGAGCAAACAGCCAGGCCACCGCCGCCGAACTCAAAGCCTTCCTCGCCGAACTCAAGGGCCGCAGCCCACAGGAAATGCTCGGCATCGTTGCTGCCAGTCAGCTGTTTCGATCCCTGGTTCTCTCATCGATCGCTGTTCTGATTCTGATCCTCGTCTTCACCATCATTCCCTATTTGATGGGCGACGAGAATACCGGCAAGGTGACAGAAGTCGATGTTGCGCAACCCGTGCCCAATCAGGTGGCTCAGCCCGCTGACGCTGATCCCAATCCGGAGCCGGGCGAGGCCATGGCCAACACTCTACCCGGGCAAAACCAACCCGATTTGTCCGCCCTTGGTGTGAACGAAGAAAAAAGCGCACCACCCAACAAGAACCCTCTGGATAGCGATAACGACAACTTCCTCGATGGTTTGGATCGATGAGAACCCATTGTTGAATGAGCGAGCGCAGAGTCATCGTCATCCGCTTGAACAGGTTCAAGCTGACGGCAGGCTACGGCCTGATCTGGCTCTTGCTGTGGCTTGACTCGCTACTCTTCTTTCGTATTCCGGGCTGGCTTTGCCTGATCGGCTATCTCTTGGCCCTACCGCTGATCCAACTTTGGCTCCAACACACCCGCCATTCTCCCATGAAGCGCCGGGCCATCATGAGCATCGCGGTCTTTCCGATCTGGATGCTACTGACACAAGCGGCTCTACTCTTTTCGGCTTACGGGTTGCTCGGTCCCATCCACAGCCTCGGTAAGGCCACGGCCTTCTTCGTCGGCCTTGCATGGGCCACCTGGGCTGTGGAGCTACAAACCCGACGCATGGGGCCTGCGCCCGCACACAGAACCTGGAACCCCTTTCATCTTGCCGCCTGGTATTTCGGCAAGCATAGCAGAAAACTCCGCCAGTCGTTGCTCACCCTTGCCACCTATGCCCTGCTCTTCTTCATGGTGTCCTTGATGATCACTCGCATGACCGGCTGCTCCATTTACGAATCACCTGCCGGCGGAGGAGAAGCGCGGCTCAAACAGGTGGTCAAGATCCAGAAAGTCTTACAGAAGAATTATGTCATCAACCCCTTCAGTAGCATCTTATTCAACCCCCCGCCCATCGATCAGGTAAAACTGCAGCTACTCGAAGTCACCCAACACCTCTACGAGATTGGTCAGGGTAAAGGCGAAGGCGCGGGTTTCTCAGCTGGCTCCAAGCGCGGCAAGGTCCGCTTCATCCGCCTCAAGTATGAGGGTGGCGACTGGCAGCAGGATATGGAACGCGGCTCCGACCTCAACCTGCTCACCGAATACGGCGTGCGCACCGGCCACATCGTCAGCGACCGCCCCGAGCCGATGGAAATCAAGCGTCTCAAATCCTTTCCAGCCCGCAAGAATCCACCCATGGTCTACATCACCGGCCAGCGCCAGATCCGAATCAGCGACACCGAAATCAAGATCCTGCGCGAATACCTCACCGACAAACACGGCATGATCTTTGCCGACAACGGTGGCAGCAGCGGATGGGAGCGCGAATTCGTCAGTGTCATGCAGCGCGTGCTGCCCACCGTCGAGCCAATCTCTGTCTACCTGGACCACCCGATCCACCGCACTCCCTACCTCCTGCCAAAACTTCCCTACGTGGTGAAGCATGGAAGGTCGGATGCTCTGGGATGGGTAGTGGACGGTCGCCTTGTGGCCTATTACCATCCTGGAGATATCGGTGACGCTTGGGCCGACGGTCATTCCGGAGTTCCGCGCGAAGTCTGGGAATCCTGCTACCAACTTGGCACCAACGTCATCTTCTACGCTCACGCCCAATACAACAAATGGCTCGAAAACACCAAATAGCAGCCCTTCTGATGACCATGCTGTTGAGTCCGCTCCTGACAGCGGGTCTCAGTGATCTCGAGCAGATCGATCTCAAGACCTTCGAGCAGATGCGCGAGATCGAGCGCTACCAGCTCAAGATTGCCGAAAAACATTACATCAAGGGCGAATTCAAGCTGGCGCTCACCGAATACGAGAAATTCATTACCCTTTACCAGAAAAGCCCCGGCGCTCCCTACGCTCAGCTCATGTGGAGCCACTGTCAGCTCAAACTCAAGAAACCGGTGGCCGCCATGCGCGAAGGGTATCAGTCCGTCATCGACTACTGGCCCGAATGCCGCGAGGCCAGAATCGCCGGCTATTGCATGGGCGATGCCTACAGGAAAATGGGCGAGGTCAAAAAGGCCACCGCCGCCTTCCGCTACGTGATCAAAGAGCATCCCGACACCCACCTCGCCCTGCGCGCCACCCACGACCTGCTGCACTACGCCAAGCTTCACCGGGACCAAGCCCAGACCATGGAGCTGCTTCGCCAACTCACCTTCGACTGGAAGCGCCTCGATTGGTCGCAAAAAGCCTGCGCCCAAGCGAGCCACGAACTCGCGCTCATCCACTTCCAGGCCCAGCAGTTCACCGAAGGGCGTAAAGCATTGGCAAGCACCTACAAGGATGCCGAGCTCAATCGTATGGTCTTCGACTACACCGTCAAGACCGTCCAACACCTGCTTAAGCAGGAGGGCAAGCGCCCCGAAGCCATCAGACTTGGCGACCAACTCATTGACGACTTGCGTCGACGCGCAATTGATAAGCACGAGATGGGAAGATCCGTGCTTCTGCGCGCCTGCGAGATCCATGCCATGTTGGGCCGCCCGGCAGAGGTGATGAAAATCTACGAGGAAGTCGCCAAGCATTGGGGACGCGACGACGATATCCGCGGGCGCATGGCCAAGTGGCATCTTGGCCGTGAACAAACCGATAAGGCCATTGCGCTCTACAACGAATTTGAGAACCAAGTGGCCGGCCAGGAAGCCATCGCCAACATTTATGTCAGTCAGGGCAAGCTTGAAGCCGCCATCGCCGTCTACAGCAAGCTGCTGGATCTGAATGGCAGCCAGGCCGAGAGCTACAAGGGCTCGATTGCCAGATGCTACGAGGGCCTGAAGAAATGGCGCAAGGCCATCGAGATGTATCGCCAGATGGAGGGTTTTCCGGGCACCCACTTCAGCATGGCGCATTGCCACCGGCAGCTGAAGCAATACGATGAGGCCATTGCGCTCTATGAGCAGTGCAAGGTGGTCGACAACGCAGCCCCAATGGCCACACTCTACATCGGCTACACCTACGAAGAGGCCAAAGAGAATGAGAAGGCGATACGCACCTTCCAGATGACCTGCAGGCGCTACCCCAAGAGCAAGTCGGCGAGCAGTGCGCATTCGCATCTGCAGAACAAATACAACATCCATGTGACTCTCGGCGGAGCGGAGGATGAATAAGCAAAAGCACGCCAAGACAACGATTTGCCCTATGAATAAGCCCATCCCCATTCAGATTCTTGCCGCTATCGGCTTTGTAATGGTGAGCTTTGCAGCACCGACTCTGGTAATCATTTCTCCTCCCGG
>JAURCU010000077.1 GCA_030828305.1 Luteolibacter sp. | reverse complement strand
GTAGCGGCGAAAGGCTCCAATGGCTGAATCTCCCATGCCTGCGGCGCGCATCTTAACTTCAACCGGTTGGAATGCTTCTGCGATCGTATTCATCTGAAGAGCATCATGCATATTATGGACGTGCCGAACACGGGAAAAAAGAGCACAGGATTTGCGTTGCGGCTCTCAGCCGATCACCAGTCAGCAGGATGATGCACGAACCAAAATGCCCGATCGCCGCTGACTACTGACCAATCAGGCATTTCAGCTTTCAGCATTTCTCCATTATGCTTTATTGGTGACCATGACCAAGTTCCGCCCATGCATTGACCTTCACGATGGCAAGGTGAAGCAGATCGTGGGCGGCAGTTTGCGCGACAAAGGCAAGGGCCCCATCGAAAACCATGTGGCCGAACACCCAGCCGAATGGTTCGCCTCGAAGTTTCGCGACGACCAACTGACTGGGGGCCATGTGATCAAACTAGGCCGTGGCAATGATGAGACTGCTCGCGCAGCACTGGCTGCCTGGCCTGGTGGTCTGCAAATCGGTGGAGCTATCCAAGCGAATCATGCCGGCAACTGGCTGGATGCCGGTGCCAGCCATGTCATTGTGACCTCAATGCTGTTCGACGCGAATGGAAGATTCCAACAGACCGCCCTCGATCAACTCGTCAAAGCCATCGGCAAGGACAAAATCGTCATCGATCTTTCCTGTCGTCAAACGGGTGACAGTTGGACGGTGGCCATGAATCGTTGGCAAACCCTCACCGATCTCAAGCTGAGCCACGAAACGCTCGATCGACTCGCTCACTGCTGCGACCAATTCCTGGTTCACGCAGCGGACGTGGAGGGCCTCTGCGGAGGCATTGATGAGCCTCTCGTTGAAATGCTTGGCAAATGGGGTAAAATCCCACTGACCTACGCTGGAGGAGCCACCCGCATGGATGAATTGACAGCCATCGAGAGCTGCAGTGGCGGCCGGGTGGATGTCACCGTAGGCAGTGCGCTGGATCTTTTCGGTGGCAATCGTCTCCGCTACGAGGAACTGGTGGCGTGGAACCATCGATAATGCGGTTGCAGGCCTTGCACGCTCTGGATTAGTTTCAAGGCCGTGCAACCCACCGAGAGTTCACAGGCCAATGATCAGGCCACCCAAAACAAAGCCTCCCAGCCTTCCTGGGCCACCTCAGAAAACGAGTTCCTGTGCTCCGTTTTCCATTCCATGCTTCAGGCGCGGATTCTTGAAAACAAGCTCTCTTCACTTTACAAGGCAGGCAAGATCGTTGGCGGCGTCTATCTGGGGAAGGGTCAGGAAGCTGTCAGCGCATCACTTGGTGCTTCGCTGATCCGAGACGTCGACTACTTCGCCCCACTCATTCGCGATCAAGCCGGAAGAACTGCCTTCGGCGAAGATCTGCTCGATTGTACCCGCACATATCTCGGATCGGCACAAGGCCCCATGCGTGGCCGCGACGGCAATATTCACCGTGGTCGCCCCACCGAAGGCATGCCCGCCATGATTTCGCATCTCGGCGCCCAGCTTTCCGTACTTGCTGGAATGCTATTTGCAAAGCGCCTTCAGGGCTCGCTTGAAGGCCGCGTTGGCGCTACCTGCATCGGCGACGGAGCCACCTCCACCGGCGCCTTCCATGAGGGCCTGAACATGGCGGCGGTTGAAAAACTTCCATTGGTGGTCGTTGTCGCCAACAACCAGTTTGCCTACTCCACCCCAAATAGTCGCCAGTTCGCCTGCAACGACCTGATCGAGCGCGCCCGCGGCTACGGCATCGGAGGCTTTTCAGTGGACGGTACCGACCTGCTCTCCTGCGCCTCAGTCATCACCGAAGCTGTGCGACGCGCCCGTTCCGGCAAGGGCCCGCAAATGGTAGTTGCCCATCTGCTCCGTCTTTCCGGCCATGGTGAGCACGATGATGGTTCCTACGTCCCTGATCATGTGCGCGCCGGTCACTACGGCCGCGACTGCATCGAAATCGCCATGCGCCAACTCGTCGAGATGGGTGCCGCTACCCCCGAACAAATCATGGGATGGCAGGAGAGCATCGCCGCGGACGTCCAGCGCGCTGTTGCCCAAGCCCAACAAGAGGCCGGCCCGGATCCCTACCGTGAGGATTGGTCCGCCCTCAGCACCCAATTTCCCCTCCCCATCCGTGCGCAAGCGACCACCCAGCCGCAGGATGCCATCGAGCCCACCACCCCCTTTGCATAAATCCCGTGAGCGTCACCTACATCGATGCCATCCACGAAGCGCAGGACCATCTCCTGCGCGACAACTCGTCGGTGTTCATTTACGGCCAGGACGTCGCCAGCTTTGGTGGAGCGTTCAAGGCCACCAAAGGCCTCAGCGAGAAATATCCGGGACGCGTGCTCGACAGTCCTATCTCCGAGGACGCGATGATTGGCCTTGCCGTGGGCGCTGCCATCGAAGGCTGCCGTCCTATCATCGAGATGCAGTTTGCCGACTTCAGCTCGGTGGCTTTCAACCAGATCGTCAATCAGGCAGCCACTCACTACTACCGCACTGGCGTGCCCATCCCCATCACTGTGCGCCTGCCCTCCGGCGGCACTGCCGGCTCTGGGCCTTTCCACAGCCAAAGCATGGAGGGCATCTATGCCCAATACCCTGGAACCATCGTCGTTACTCCGGCCACCGTCGCCGATGCCTACCACATGCTCGTCGACTCGGTAGCCCTCGACGACCCCGTTATCTTCTGTGAGCACAAGTTCCTCTATCGTTGGCTTAAGGCCGACTCCATCCGGGGTGAACATCTACCAATCGGTCAGGCCAGCATTATTCGTCCCGGCAAGCATGCCACGGTGGTTGCCTACAGCGCCATGGTGCACGAAGCCGTCCGCGCCGCTGATCGACTCAAGGAAGACGGCTGGGAAATCGAGGTGGTCGACCTTCGCACCGTAAAACCGATTGACATGGACACCGTCCTCGCCTCCGTCGCGCGCACGGGCCGCTTGCTTGCGGTCGGTGAGGCCTTCCCCTGGGGTGGCGTCACCGCCGAGGTGATTTCACGTGTCGTGGCCGAAGGCTTCCATCTTCTCGATGCAGCACCCCAACGTCTCAACTCGCGGGATACTCCTGTGCCCTACCACCCAAAACTCTGGGCCGCCCACCGCCCAACCCCGGAATCCATTTGCGAAGCGCTTCGCAAACTCCTTAGCTTCTAATACTCATATTCGTTTGTTATGCCAACCGTTCCCATCCTGATGCCGCAGCTTGGCGAATCCATCGCCGAGGCCACCATCATCCGCCTCGGTGTGGCTGTTGGCGATATCGTCAAGACCGACCAGGACATGATTGAGGTCGAAACCAACAAGGCAATCATGAGCGTGACCACTCTCTGTGACGGCGTTGTTTCCGAGATCCGTGCCCAGGAGGGCACGTCCTACGCCGTTGGCAGCGTGCTCGGACTCCTGGATGTCACTGAGGAGGAGGTCGCTCGCACCGGCGTGGACACCATGGAGGCCACGGACTCCACCCCCAGCGAGTCGCCACCATGCGTGGACAAGGAAACCAATCTCCACTTTGCAGTCGACGATGCCGACACCTACACGGAAGCACCCACCGTGGTTCCCAGCGTCAAGGGCCTGCCCGTGCCCACCGGCACGCTCGGCGCCCATTACATTTCACCTCGCATGCGCGCGCGCATGGATGACCTCGGTATTCGCGAAGCCGACATTTCGGCCATTGCAGGCACCGGAGCCGGTGGTCGGGTGACTGTCAAGGACCTCGAGAAGTTCCTCGACTATCTCGAGAGCTGGCCAAGCGTCAAAGCATCGCCCATGCGCATGGCAGTCGCAGACGCGATGCGTCGCAGTTGGACCCGCCCGCTGGCCACCGTCGGTATCCCGGCGAGAATCGACAATCTACTCGAACACCGCAGCAGCCAGGAACCCAAGCCAGGTCTCACTCTTTACTTGCTGCGCGCCTTTGCCGTGGCAATCTCGGAGAACCTCACTTCCGCCGGCTACCTGATCGGCGACAAAGTGGTGCATCCCCGCTCGCTGGATATTGGCGTCGCCGTTCAAGTTGAGGACGGCGTGGTCGTTCCAGTGGTGCGCCAACTGGACAAAAAGAGCGTGAGCGAACTGATTCACGAATACGCAGATCTGGTCAATCGCACCCGGGATCGCCGCATTACGGAGCAAGATTGCAGTGGTGGTATCGCCACGGTCACCAACTTCGGAACCTTTGGTCTGACTTTGGGCACGCCCATTCCCCTTCCCAATGAAACACTCATTCTGGGCATTGGCGCTGGCGTCAAGAAACCCGTGTGGAGCGAGCAAACCCAGACATTTTTGCCCGCCACCATGGCCGACCTATGCCTTACCTTTGACCACCGCGTTGTGGACGGCGGCGGTGCCGGCATCCTGCTGAGCCGGGTCGCTGAACTCCTGCAAAGTCCTGAGTCTCTGTAGAAAGCGCCCTTGACCGAAGGGCTGAGCCCCTATACCCAAGCCGCCTCATGGGTTTTGACACACTGGGGCTCGCCGAGCCCATCCAACAAGCCATCTGCGAATCGGGCTACACCGAGCCGACTCCAATTCAGGCGCAGGCCATTCCAATCATCCTTCAAGGCAAGGACGTCATTGGCGCCTCACAAACCGGCACCGGCAAGACCGCAGCCTTTGCGCTTCCCACCCTTTCCAAGATCGAAGCGCTGGGCAAACCCCAGATCCTGGTGCTGGAGCCAACCCGAGAACTCGCCCATCAGGTGGCCGAGCAATTTGAGAAGTATGGCAAGCACCTCGGCATCAAGGTCGCACTCCTTTATGGTGGTGTGGGCCACGGAGCCCAAGACGAAGCTCTCAAGAGCGGGGCCGACATTATCGTTGCCACCCCGGGCCGCCTGATCGACCACTTCTATCGCACCACCATGCGCTTTGGTGTTCTCAAGGTGCTCATCCTCGACGAAGTGGACCGCATGCTCGATATGGGCTTCCTGCCGCAGGTGCGCAAGATCGTGAACCTTTGTCCCTGGGAAGGCCGCCAAACCCTTTTCTTTTCGGCCACCATGCCTCCGGCTATCCAGACTTTCGCCAAGTGGTGCCTCAACGACCCGGCCGAAATTGAGATTGCCCGCACCTCGATTCCCGACACCGTCACTCACGCCTTTTACCCCGTCTCCATGGACCAGCGTGATGACCTACTGCTGGAACTCCTCAAACGCACCGACTTCCACTCGGTGATGATCTTCACCCGCACCCGCCGTGAAGCCGATGCGGTCTGTTCCATGATCAAGGCCAGTGGCCACGAAAAGGTGGTGGCCATGCACTCCGACATCAACCAAACCGATCGCATGAAAGCACTCGCCGGTTTCAAGGAGGGCAAATACGATATTTTAGTGGCCACCGATGTGGCGGCTCGCGGCATCGATATTTCCGGCGTCTCCCACGTCATCAACTACCGTGTTCCCGAAAACGCCGAGGACTACGTCCACCGTATTGGGCGCACCGGCCGTGCCGAGGCCGAGGGTGACGCCTTCACCATTCTCACCGCCGACGAACTGGACTTTGCCGAGAGTGTGGAAATCTTCATCGACAAGAAGATCGAGCGCCGCAAGTTGGACGGTTTTGACTACGTCTACAGTGCCCTCATCGACGACAGCCCACCAACTCCGGTGCGCAGGCGAAAGGGCGGTGGAGGCAAGAAGCGCCGTCGCTAGGATCGGGCTACAAAGACGCCAAGATGGCGAGGATCGCAAAACAGGGTGCCGTGCGTCCAGCAGAGCCCCCCCTGGGCAACCCCAGATTCTGGCTTTCCAGAGACCTCTGCGGAGTGAATCATCCACCCATGCGCGTGCTATCCATCGATCCGGCGGTTCGCAACACCGGCTATGCGGTGATCGAAGGCACGCCCCAGCAGCCCAAGGTGCTCTGCTTCGATGTGATTTCCGTGCCTCAGAGGGTGCCGCAGTCAGGTGCCCTCGCCGCAGTGAAGACGCACTTGGCCCATGTCATCAATACATACGAGCCCGATGAAGTCGCGGTGGAGGGCATCATCTACGTACAGAGTCACCGCACCGCCATTTCCATGGGAGCTGCTCGAGCCGCTGCCATGATTGCCGCCGCCGAGCATGGTTTGCCCGTTTATGAATACTCACCGACCAAGGCCAAGAGTGCCGTGGTTGGTAACGGCAAGGCCGACAAGACCCAGGTAGCCTTTATGGTGCGCGCCCTGTTGGGACTGAGTGAAACCCCTCCCTCCGATGCCGCAGATGCGCTGGCCATCGGTCTTGCTCACCTGCAGGCCTCGGATCCGGTGAAAGCGAAACTGTTGGAGCGGCGGCTGATCTAAATACAGGTCCTACAGGCCCATAAGGCCTATATTCCCATGATTGAAATCACCCATCTGCCTGAACCTCTCCCCTACCAAGAGGGTCTCGAACTGCAGCAGGAAAGCGTAGCCCAGATTCTGTCTGGCAAAAAGAATGAGACCATGCTACTACTCGAGCACGAGCCGGTCTATACGATAGGGCGTCAACGTGATCAAAGCTCGTTGTTACAAGCGGGCTCTGCGGGCATTCCTGTTTACGAAACCAACCGTGGTGGTCAAGCCACCTACCACGGGCCCGGCCAATTGGTAGGCTACCCCATTCTCGACCTCACCTACCGAGGCAAAGACCTCCACCAACATCTGCGCCTCATTGAGGAAGCTCTGATTCAGGGCTGCGCCGAATTCAGCGTCCAAGCCGGCCGCCGCGAGGGCATGACGGGCGTGTGGGTGGAAGACCGCAAGCTCGCCTCCATTGGTGTGGGCGTACGCAAATGGGTCAGCATGCATGGATTTGCCATCAACGTCACCAAGGAGTCACTCCCCCCCTTTCTCACCATCACCCCCTGCGGCCTCAATGGCGTGAGCATGACTTGCCTGGCGAATGAGGCAGGCAAAGAAATTAGCGTGAGTGATGCGGTGCAAGTGTTTGGGAAAGCGATGAAGAAGGTGTTGGGCTGAGCTTATCATCTCGGCCTGTGGATCACCTCTGAATATCATCCTCAGTCCCATATTTTGCGTCCGAGCCAAGAACTAGGAACGAAAGGCGTAGCCGCTCACTTCTCCGTGCGAATCGCCGTCGAGCGCCCGTGCGCATCCAAGCCTTCAATACGCGCGAATTCCTGGACCACGGGCAGCGACTTGATCACCGCCTGCTTGCCCATCTTTACAATACTGGTGCGGCGTTGGAATTGATCGGCGCGCAGTCCCGAAAAGGAGCGACCAGCACCTCCCGTTGGCAGGGTGTGGCTGGGCCCTGCCAGGAAGTCCCCAACTGCCACCGGTGAGAGGTTGCCGAGGTAAATCGCACCGGCGCTGCGCACCTTGGAAAGCCAATGTTTCTCATCCTCCACGATCAGCGACAAATGCTCGGGCGCAAAGTCGTTGCAGATGTTTATGGCTGAAGCGATCGAGCGGGTGTGCAGCATGAAGGTTCCCTTCTTGAGCACGCTGCGAATGATTTTGCTGCGTGAAAGTTCCCCAAGTTGGGTGTCGATGGCCTTGAGCACCCCATTGATTAGCGCCTTCGAATTGGTAACAAAGCCGACCACGCTATCACCACCGTGCTCGGCTTGGGCAAGCATGTCCGCGGCAATAAAGTCCGGATCGCCCGTCTTGTCCGCGACAATGAGAATTTCACTGGGGCCGGGGAGCAAATCGATGGATACCGCTCCCACAAGTTGGCGTTTGGCTTCGACCACAAAACTGTTTCCTGGACCAAAGATGCGATCTACCGGAACCACCGTATCCGTTCCAAGAGCGAGCGCGGCAATCGCTTGCGCGCCACCCACCTTGAGAACTTCGTGAACACCCGCCCGCTTCAGGGCATAAAGCAGTTCGGCATTGACCTTGCCGTCCGGACCGCAGGGCGTGGCCGCAACCACGTGAGGGACACTGGCTGCTTTGGCAAAGCCGGCGGTCATGAGGGCGGTGGAGACCAACGGGGCCTTACCTCCCGGAACATAGACACCAACCCGCTCGAAAGCAGTAAAGCGCTCACCAACGATGGCGCCCTCCGCATTCCTCGTTGACCAGTCCTTGCGTAGGCTCTTTCTGGCAAAGGCCTCGATGTTGGCCAGGCTGCGGCTGATGGCATGACGCGTAGCAGGCTTGACCGCCTTGGCGGCAGCAGCGAATTCCTTCTCGCTGACCCAGAGCGTTTTGCGGGTCAAATCGACCTTATCAAAGCGCTTCGTCAACTCAATCAGCGCCTTGTCACCACCCTTGGCAACCTGCTGGATGATCTTGCCAACGGTAATGCGTAGTTGCGTTTCCGGTATGGCCCTGCGCTGCAAACGTTGAACAAAGCGTTCATAGCCAGCATCCTTGTAACTCAAAATCTTCATGGACGCCGCAAGATGCACGCATTCTGCTGCTTAGCCAAGCCTGATTCGGGCAGCGGATTTTGAGCCTCAACCATTGACGCCAAAGGGACAAGGTCCTAGCTTGCACTCCCTTTTGACCCCCGAACCCAAAATGAGTTCCTCCACGAGTGCATTCCAAGAAAAGAAAGCGGCTGTCGTCCGCTTCGCAGGCGATTCAGGAGACGGCATGCAGGTGGTTGGCGAGCGCTTCAGCGATACCAGCGTCACCGTCCCCAACTCGATTGCCACCTTCCCCGACTATCCGGCGGAAATCCGCGCGCCCATCGGCACCATTGCGGGCGTCTCCGCCTTCCAGGTGCACTTCGGCGCCCAAACCGTTCTGACCCCGGGTGACGAGCCCGACGCACTGGTGGCCATGAACCCAGCAGCTCTCGCCGTACACCTCGATGATCTTGCCGAGGCTGGGCTACTCATCGTCAACAATGCCTCCTTTACCGAGGACAATCTCAAGATGGCCAAGTTCGAGTCCAACCCGCTCGACGATCCCGAACTGCGCAAGAAATACGAGGTGCTCGACATCGACATCTCGGGGCTTGCGGTGGAAGCTCTCAAGGACAGCGAATTGAGCATGAAGGACAAGCTGCGCACCAAGAACTTCTTTGCGCTCGGCTTCACTTATTGGGTCTACGGACGACCACTGGATCCGACGATCAACTTTATCAATGACAAGTGGGGCAAAAAACTCCCCGCGGTGGCCGATGCCAACATCAAGGTGCTGAAAGCCGGCTATTTTCTCGGGGAAACCACCGAGATCACCCGCAATCGCTACATGATCAGCCGCGCCGAAGTTGCCCCCGGAATCTACCGCAAGATTTCGGGCAATGAAGCCCTCGCCCTGGGCCTCATCGCGGGTGCCCGCAAGTCCGGCCGCGAGTTAACCTTCTCCGGTTACCCGATCACTCCCGCTTCCTCGGTTCTCGAAGCGCTCGCTGGCTACAAGCACTTCGGCGTGAAGACCGTACAGGCTGAAGACGAAATTGCCGCCATTGGCGTGGCTCTGGGGGCAAGCTTTGCCGGCGGCATTGGCGTCACTGCCACCTCGGGCCCGGGCATGTGCCTGAAATCCGAGTTCATGGGTTTAGCCTGTATCACCGAGCTTCCGCTCATCATCATGGACATCCAGCGCGGTGGCCCCTCCACAGGTCTGCCAACCAAAACCGAACAATCCGACCTTCTTCAGGCCCTTTATGGTCGTCACGGTGAAAGCCCCATACCGGTGGTGGCTCCCAACTCGCCCTCCGACTGCTTCCGTGCCGCCTACGATGCCATGCGCATCGCACTCGCCTATAACACCCCAGTCATCCTGCTCAGTGATGGCTACATTGCGAACGGCTCCGAACCCTGGAACATCCCAAGCGAGGAGAGCCTGCCCGACATCAGCCGCCCTCTGGCAAAGGAAGGCGACCCCTATCTACCCTACAAACGCGACCCGGAAACCTTCGCCCGCACCCAGGCCATTCCCGGCCAGTACGGTCTTGAGCACCGCCTCGGCGGCCTGGAAAAGGACGAAATGGGTGCCATCAGCTACGATCCGTCCAACCACCAGGAAATGACCCGGCTGCGGGCTGCCAAAGTGGAAGCCATCGCCAAGTCCAACCCGGAACTCATCATCCGCGGCAACAAGACCGGCAAGTTGCTCGTCATCGGTTGGGGCGGCACCCATGGTGCCATTGCCTCCGCCGTTGACGGCCTCCACAATGAAGGCTTCGACAACATCACCAGCGTCAACCTGCGCCACCTCAACCCGATGCCCACCGAACTGGGAGCACTCATCAAGGGCTTTGACAAAGTGTTGGTTCCAGAGCTCAACACGGGCCAACTCGCCATGATCATCCGCTCCAAGTTTCTCGTCGATGCCAAGAGCATGAATAAGGTTCAGGGCCGCCCCTTCAAGGTGACCGAAATTCAGGAACGCATCCTCGAAGTTTTGAAGGACTAACCAGCAAACAGCTTTTATCATGAGTGTACAACCTGCCGCTCCGCCAGAGGAACTCCAGCGTAAGGACTTCATCACGCCCAATGACGTGCGTTGGTGTCCAGGCTGTGGCGACTACGCCATCCTCAATTCCCTGCAGCGCACCCTTCCCGATCTCGGCATTGCCCGTGAGGACTACTGCATCATCTCGGGTATCGGCTGCTCAAGCCGTTTTCCATACTACATGCAGACCTACGGTTTCCACACCATCCATGGCCGTGCACCAAGCGTTGCCACTGGCGTTAAAGTCGCCAATCCCGACCTCTCGGTGTGGATCATCACCGGTGATGGCGATGGTCTAAGTATTGGCGGCAACCACACACTGCATCTGCTGCGTCGCAACCTTGACGTCAACGTGCTGCTCTTCAACAACCGCATCTACGGCCTGACCAAGGGCCAATACAGCCCGACCTCACCCGAGGGCACACGCACCAAGACCACACCGAGCGGCTCCATTGACCATCCGGTCAACCCCTTGCTCTTTGCCTTGGGCGCTGAAGCCACCTTCATTGCCCGCACTGTGGACAACAATCCCAAGCACATGGTCGAAACCTTCAAGGCCGCCCATGCGCACAAGGGAGTTTCCTTCGTCGAGATTTTCCAGAACTGCGTGATCTTCAACGATGGCGCCTTCGATGATGTCTACTCCAAAACGACCCGCGAGGAGCAACTCCTCAAACTTGAAGCCGGCAAACCCCTTACCTGGGGCAAGGACAACGAAAAGGGCATCCGCCTCAATGGCCTGCACCCTGAAATCGTCAATGTCGCCGAAATCGATTCTTCCGAATTGGTCGTGCACGATCCAAACCAAGAGAGCCCGATTCAAGCCCAGATGCTCGCCAATCTTACTTACCCGGATTTTCCCACTCCCATCGGCGTCTTCCGCCAGATTGAGCGCCCGGTCTACGAAGAACAGGTTGCCGACCAAATCAAGGCCGCCCAAGAAGCCAAGGGCACCGGCACTTGGCAGGAACTGTTGCATGGCAAGTCGACCTGGACGGTTGAGGGTTGAACCTCATATACTGGGACGATTTGCGTTTCAGCACTTGCTATTGTAGCGAATCGGGCCTTTCCCTAGCGGGCCGGAACGGTCCCTTGCTGCCCGGAACCAGAATCTCTGCTCATGGACACCGTCCCCTTTTCCGAACTCGGCCTGCCCGATGCTGCAGGTCAGACTTACAATCTTCCAGCCGGAGCGTTCTTTGCCATCCGAGATGGAAAGATTGCCCGTGTGACGACATACTACAACCTCACTGACTGGATTGCCCAGGTGGCC
>JAURCU010000076.1 GCA_030828305.1 Luteolibacter sp. | reverse complement strand
GGCGTAGTCGAGGCCGGGAGTGTCGGTGGCGTGGGTGACGTCCAGGCAGAGGCAGACATCGGGTTCGATCTGGTAGGTGGCCATCATCGCGCCATTGCCGCCGATCTCTTCCTGAATGGTGTTGAGGCATACCAGGGTAAAGGCGGGCTTCGTCTTGCTCTTCACGACGCGCTTCATCACCTGAGCGATGATGTAGCTGCCAATGCGGTTGTCCAAGGCGCGCGATACGATGCGACCATTGGCAAGATCCATGGGGCCCTCCTGATACACGGCAGGGTGGCCAACGCGGATGCCGAGCTTGGCAACGTCCTCGGGCTTGGAGGCACCGACATCGACCCACAATTCGTGGATGGCCGGAGCCTTCTCGCTGCCGAGGTTGTCTCGGCGCAGGTGGATGGCGGTGTTGCCGATGATGCCGGGAACCGGCCCCTTGGAGCCGTAGATGTTCACGCGGCGACCGAGGCCGGTGGCGGCATCCGAACCACCCACGCGCTCAAGCCGGATGAAGCCCTTGCTGTCGATGTGCTTGACCATGTAGCCGATTTCATCGGCGTGGGCGGCGAGCATGACGATCTTGTTGCTCTTACCGGGGAGAGTGGCCCAGGTGGAACCGTAGGCATCGCATTCCACGCTCTTGGCATGTTTCTTGATGAAAGCGGCCCAGACCTTTTGGCCTGGCATCTCGAAGCCAGTGGGGCTTGGGGTGTTGAGGAGTTCGTCGAGAAAGGCGCGGTCTTCGAGTTTCATGTGTGGATTCAAGCACGGGTGGGGCTGGAGGCAAGATGCTTCATCATCACTCGCATGCGCCAACCCAGTGTGATGGCGGCCATGGCCAGCCCAATAGCGAGCCCCCACCAGATTCCACGGGCTCCCATGTCGCAGCCAAAGGCGAGCAAGCAACCCGCCGGAATGCCGATGATCCAGTAGGAGATGAAGGCGACGATGGCGGGCACCCGGGTGTCGTGCATGCCACGCAGCATGGAGGCGCTGCCCACCTGCTGGGCATCGAAGAACTGGAAGGCCGCGCAGATGGCCAAGAGAGATGCGGTCAACTCGACGAGTGGAGCTTCGTCGGTGAACCAGGCGGCCATGGTGTCGCCCAAAAACAGAAAGCAGCTGGCGGTGATGGCCGCACTGCCAATCAGCACCAGCCATCCCGAGTAGGCAATGTCGCGCAGGCGCGGTGGATCCTGAGCACCATAAGCCTCGCCGACGCGGACGGTGAGCGCCATCGAGAAGCCGAGCGGAATCATGAAGGCCGTGCCCGTCATGCTGATGGTGATCTGGTGGGCGGCCATGGCCTCGGTTCCAATCAGGCCCATGATGATGCCCGCGGCCGAAAACGCGCTGACCTCACTAAGCATCTGCAGACTGGCCGGAACTCCCAATCGCAGGAGCTTGCGCATGCTGTTGAACTTCATGCGCACGAACCAGCGATGAGGCACCCACTCCTTAAGGTCCTTGCTGCCCATCAACCAAGCCAAAACGGCGAGAAGGATGGCCACGCGTGCAATCAGGGTGGCCCAGGCGGCTCCTTCAAAACCAAGTTCCGGACATCCCAGTTTGCCGAAGATAAGCATCCAGTTGAGCAGCACGTTGAGCAGCACACCACCCAGAAAGATCCAGAAGGGAGTCCATGCACGGTTGAGGGCATCGGCATGGTTTTTGAGGGCGATGGAGCCGAGGGCCGGCACCGTCGAGAACATGATGATGCGGTAGAAGGTGCCAGTGGCGGCGGTGACTTCTTCGGGTTGACCGAACCAATCCAGGCGAAGCGAGATGAGGCCGCAGATCAGGAACAGCAACAAGCCCAGGCCGACACCGAGATAGAGACCCTCGCGGCAGCTGGCGCGGGCTTCTCTGGAATCCATGGCTCCCCGGGCATTAGAGCTGAGCACGGAGACGGCGGTCAGCACGCCGATACCGAAAACGAAGGGCACGTAGAAGAGGGAATTGGCGAAGGTCAGTGCGGCCAGTTCCGAGACCCCCAAATGGCCCACCATGAGGGTGTCGACCACGCCCATCAGCATTTGGCTGAGTTGACCAATCATCAGCGGGATGGCCAGTTTCAGGCTGAGTTTGGATTCGTGTAGAAGCGACACGCGCGGATGCTGCGGGTCAAAGGATGTATTTTCCAGTTGATTCGGCCCCAACGATGCGCCAATTTCCCGGCCCGCTGCCTCACCGCAGCCCCAACGCCTCGTTAGCTCAGTTGGTAGAGCAGAAGACTCTTAATCTTTTGGTCCTAGGTTCGAGTCCTAGACGGGGTACCAAACGACCCCCCTCGGCTTTACTGAGGGGGGTCACTTTTTCAGTCTTCCGTCTGGGACGAGAGAGCAGTTCTGGTGATCGTAGGGTTCAATGCGTAGCGCATGGAAAAATTCAATTTTTCGGTCTCGGCGCGGGCTTCACACCTCGTAGAGTTTTGGTGCAAATCTCAGTCCACTTCATCGAGCATTCCGCGCAGGTTGCCAAAGAAGTTGTCGAGTTCATCACTATTGGCTTCGGCGCCGAGGAGGTCGTCGTAGCTGGTGTGATCAATGTGGGTGTCGTCGAGTTCCGTGATGAAATTGCTGGGCTCACAGGCCATGGTTTGACCGTAGCGCACACGTTGAGAGCAATAACTCATGGTGAGTTCGTCCTGCGCGCGGGTGATTCCGACGTAGAGTAGGCGGCGCTCTTCATCCACGGTGCCTTCGGCCACACTCCGGGAGTGGGGGAGGAAGCCCTGTTCAAGGCCCACTAGAAAGACGATGGGAAATTCCAGACCCTTGGACGCGTGGAGAGTGATGAGGGTGGCTCCCTGCTTGCGCTCGAGGTCGTCCTCTTCGCGGTCACTGGCAAGCGCGCAGTCGTCAATCCAGCGCTGCAACTTGCGGCCCTTGGCGATGGATCCGCGCAGGTCGTCAAGGGTCATGGAAATGCCCTCGCGGCGCTGATCTTTCTCGCTCTGAGTCTTGCAGCCGCGCTCGATCCAGGGGCGGTAGTCAATTTCATTGATGAGTTCCTCGAGCACGGTGGCGGGGTTGGCGCCACCAATCTCAATCTTGTTGCGCGCACCGGAGATGAGAGCGACAAAAGCCTCAATGGCCGCGCGGGACTTGCCACCCAGTTCATTGCGAAACTCAGGGTCGCAGAGCGCCTGCCAGACGGATTCGTGGTGCTCGCGGCTCCATTCGGTGGCCAAGACCGCCGTCGAGTTGCCGATACCGCGGTTGGGAGCGTTGATCACGCGCAGCAGAGGCACATCCGAGTCGGGGCTAACCATCAACTGAGCGTAGGCCATGACGTCACGCACCTCGCGGCGGTCATAGAAGCTCTGGGCACCGACCATGCGGTAGGGGATCTTGCGCTCACGCAGGGCCATCTCGAGTTTGCGGCTTTGGCCGTTGGTGCGGAAGAGTATCGCAAAATCCTCCCACTTGCGACCCGCCGCACTTTTGCCGGCAAGGATTTCCTCGGCGATAAACTCGGCCTCTTCGTCGTCACCGGGCATGGCGACGATGCGCACCTTTTCGCCGTCCTTGCGGGTGGCGCGCAGGGCTTTCTCGCGCCGGCCCAGGTTGTGTTTGATGAGGCTGTTGGCGGTGTGGAGTACGGCTTGGGTGGAGCGGTAGTTTTCCTCCAGTCGTATGACCTTGGGGCTTGGGAAGAAGCGCTCGAACTCAAGAATGTTTGCAGTTTCGGCTCCGCGCCAGCCGTAGATGGACTGGTCATCGTCGCCGACCACACACACATGGTAGGGTTCGCCGACGAGTTGCTGCAGCAGCTTCATCTGCAGGGCGTTGGTGTCCTGGAATTCGTCGACGGTGACACGCCGGTAGAGCTGGCGGAAGTGCTCACGGACATCGGCGTGCTCGCGTAGGACCTGTTCGCCCAAAAGCAGGAGGTCGTCAAAATCGACGGCGTTCTGCGCGCGCAGCTCGTTGTGGTAGGCCACGGCCAGATTGGCGTAGAAGTCGTCTTCGATGTCGGTGGGGTCAAGGCCCTGATTTTTGGCCTTGGAGATGGCGCCGAGCACGGCCTCGGGCTTGATTCTCTCTTCTTTGCCACCCATGCGCACCAGCAGGCGTTTCATCAGGCCGCTCTGGTCAGAGCCGGAGCATATCGAGAAGTTCTTTTTGTAGCCCAGCTTGTCAATGCCGCCGCGCAGAATCCGCACACAGAGCGAATGGAAGGTGCAGACCGTCATTTCCTTGGCGGCCTTCTTGGAGACCATCCCGGCGATGCGCTCCCGCATTTCGGCCGCGGCTTTGTTGGTGAAGGTGACGGCCAGGATGTTTTCGGCCGGAATCTTGCGCTCCAGCATGTAGGCGATGCGGCAAGTGACCGTGCGGGTTTTGCCGGTTCCCGCGCCCGCAAGGATCATCACTGGACCGTCTTGCGCCGCCACAGCCTCCCGTTGGGCGGGATTGAGAGACTCAAAAGCGAAATCGGAGGCCATTCGAGGCGGATGGAAAGGGCTGGCAAGGCCCCTGACCAGCCTGATTTTTGGTGTAAAGGCAGTTATTTAGTAATTCTTAGAAATTGCCACTTTTCCCTTGCCACAGGGCCCCTGATCCCTAGGTTTCCGGCCCCATGCCAAGAGTATCCGGAAAAGCTAAGACACGCAAAGCCGTTGCAAAACGCTTCAAGGTCACTGGTACGGGCAAAGTCCTCCGTCGCCACCAAGGCAAGCGGCACTTGCTTCAAAACAAGAATCGCAAACGCAAACGCCGTCTCGGCCAAGCAGCCTTGGTGTCTGATGCCGACATCAAGAACGTCAAGGAGAACTTGCCCTTCCATTGAACCCGAATGCGCGGCATCTGCCACGCCCCCCGCTCGCGAATCGAGCGGCCTTCATCCAGCCTGATCCCAATCGGGAGACACGAACAAGTGAGACTGTAGAAGGAATGATAAAAACGACTTGTTCAAAACCGAAATAAGACAATATGCCACGTGCAACCAACTCCCCCGCAAGCCGTGCGCGCCGCAAGCGCGTTCTGCTTCGCGCCAAGGGCTTCCGCGGTTTCCGCTCGAAGCTCTATCGTTACGCCAAAGACGCTGTCCGTAAGGCCCAGCAATACGAATACCGTGATCGCAAAAAACGCAAAGGCCAGTTCCGTCGCCTGTGGACCCAGCGCATCAATGCCGCTGTCCGCGCCGAAGGAATGACCTACTCGCGCTTCATCGAAGGCATCAAAGCAGCTGGCATCGAAGCCGACCGCAAGATCCTCGCCGACCTCGCGGTTCACGACGCTGCTGCGTTCTCGGCTATCGTTGCGCAAGCCAAGGTTGCCCTTGAAGCCAAGGCCAGCGCCTAATCAACGCCACCAAAGATCTAAGAGGGCCGTCAGGATTTCCTGGCGGCCTTTTTTGTTGGGTAACTAGGGAAGACCCGTTCGGTCGTCCCAAAATTCGTCGCCTGCAGCTGCCCAAGTCGGACAACCGGGCTGATTGTCCCTCCCTTTATCTAGAGAACCGATCCTCGGCCGCGGTCGCGCCCAATTCCACCTGCACCTCACCATTGCCTTCCAAGTGAGTCAGGCAGTGATAGACGTCTTCGGCATCGGCGCCGATGGCCTTGGCAATTTCCTTAGCAGTGGCGGCTTCACCCACTTGAGCGCGAACCTGGGTCAGCAGTTCGAGGAACACGCCGGCGGCCGTCTTGCCGGCCTCCACTCCGGGTTGGTGGTAGGCGTTGATGTTGACCAACGAAGCGTAGAAAGACACGGAACGCTCGAAGAGAGCGATCAGCATGCCGAGGGTGTAGGCATTGACCTCGGGGATGGAGAGAGTGATGGACTTGCGACCCGCCCCCTCCAGCGCCTTGCGGGTGCCGCGAAGAAAGCCCTGCAGGTAATCGGCACTGGTGATGCCAGGCTCGACTTCGATGTTGTGGCCTTCGCGTCCCTTGCGCACTTCGATGAAGCAGGCGAAGAAGTTGTTTGCGCCGTCGCGTAGTTGCTGGATGTAGGCGTGTTGGTCGGTGGAGCCTTTGTTGCCGTAGACGGAAAGACCCTGATGAACCGTATTTCCATCGAGATCGAGCTCCTTGCCCAAGGACTCCATGATGAGCTGCTGCAGGTATTTGGAGAAGAGTGCCAGCGAGTCCTTGTAAGGTAAAACGACCATGTCCTTCTCGCCCTTGCCATTGCAGCCGACGTGCCAGGCCAGGGCCAGTTGCATGGCGGCATTGTCCGCGATCGAGGTGGCGCGGGTCTTTTCGTCCATGGCGCGGGCTCCGGCGAGGAGTTTGTCGATGTCGATGCCTTGGAGGGCGGCGGGAACGAGGCCGACAGTCGAGAGCACGGAGGTGCGCCCTCCAACCCAGTCTTCCATGGGGAATTTTGCGATGAATTGGTGTTTGTCGGCATAGCCATCGAGCTTGGAGCCTTTCCCGGTGATGGAGATGGCATGGGGACCGAAAGCGAGGCCTGCTTTCTGGTAAGCGGCCTCGGCTTCCAGCATGCCATTGCGGGTTTCGGGAGTGCCGCCGGACTTGGAGATGACCATCGCCAGGGTTTTGTCGAGGCCGATGACGGAAGCATCTTCGATGACTCTGTCCATGCCCGCTGGGTCGGTGTTGTCAAAAAACAGGATGGGTAGTTCGGCGTCTTTTCCAAGTGCCTCTGCTACGAGTTGCGGCCCAAGGGCTGAACCACCGATGCCAATCAGAAGAAGTTGCTCAAACTTGCCACCGGTAGGGGGAGTGATGTCGCCCGAGTGTATCCTGGAAGCGAAGTTCTTGAGGTCGTTCAATGGTCCGGTGATCGCATTCTTGAGTTCCTCGGTGGGTGCGAGCTCAGGGTTTCGCAACCAGTAGTGGCCTACCATGCGGTCTTCGTCGGGGTTGGCGATCGCACCACCTTCAAGCTCCTTGATGTCGGCAAAGGCTTTTTCGATTGTTGGTGCCATAACCTCGCAGAAGGAGGGCTCAATGCCCATGAGGGACAGATCCAATGAGAAGCCGAGGTCGGTGTAGCGAACTAGGGATTTTGAATAGCTTTCTAATGACATGGATTTGGAAGATGGTGGAAAATGCTCTCCGAGCGGTCTGTAACAAGTTAGTAGATGAGGATCGAATGCAATGGGTGGTGGTTGAGTTTGCTGCGGCCATTGAGGAATTCGAGTTCCACCAACACGGCGATGCCGATGACTTTAGCATGCAGGCGATCGAGTAGTTTGATGGCAGCACTCAGGGTTCCACCAGTGGCAAGAAGATCATCAACCAGGAGGACTTTCTCACCTTCGATAAGGGCATCCTGATGGAGCTCGATCACCGCCTCTCCGTATTCGAGCTGGTAGGCCTCCTCATGCGTTTTCCATGGCAGTTTTCCCTTCTTTCGCAGCGGTACAAAGCCCACACCCAAATGATGGGCGAGGGCAGCGCCAAAAATGAATCCGCGCGCTTCAATGCCGACAATCTTGTCGATTTTGTGTTCACTCACCGTTTCGGCCATCAGGTGCACGGCGTGCTTGAAAAGCTTGGGGTCGGCTAGAATGGGAGTGATGTCCTTGAAGACGATGCCGGGCTTCGGAAAATCCTCCACATCGCGCACGCTGGCTAGCAGATCTTGAAGACTGGGCATGGGAGTAGGTTAGGTTGCGGACTCCCGGATGTGAAGGGGGAATCCGACAGCGTGGCGACTTCCTTGGCGCCGGGAGCCATGAGCCCTGTCAGCAACCATCAACCACGAGTCATCAGCGATTTTTCATCGTCAACTTTCCCGTTAATTGATGACCGCCGACTGATGAGTGCGCCGTTTCTCCTTGGCAGCCACAATTCTGCCGATTGAATGGTGCTGCATTGGCCATTACTCATCACGATTTTGCCGTCTCGACCTTGATCTACCCACCCCTTGATCACTGGTTCTGGCTGGTTTCAGCCCTGCTGATTGGCTGCTGCATGGGTTCCTTTCTCAATGTGGTGATCTACCGGATGCCCTTGGGAATGTCGGTCAACGAGCCTAGGCGCTCGTTCTGCCCGCACTGCAAATACCACTTCGCAATATGGCTGAATTTGCCAGTGGTCAGCTGGTTCTGGCTGCTCGGTAAATGCGCCAACTGCAAAAAGCCGATCTCCTTGCGCTACCCGGCGGTGGAGTTGCTCACGGGTCTGCTCTATGTGGCGATGTGGTGGCTGGTGATATCCCAGGGAGGTCCTGTGTGGACCGGGCTCCTGCTATGGGTCATGGTCTCCCTTTTGGTGGCTATCAGTTTCATCGATATCGACCACATGATCATTCCCACATCGCTGACCTGGGCTGGCACGGTGGTTGGAGTTGTTGCCTCCATCTTCTGGCCGCGTTTGCCCAATCTTGGTGGATTTAACGACGGACGCTGGGATGGCCTGATGCACAGCGGTATTGGTTTTGTCGTCGGCTTCTTCGGTCTGTGGCTGGTGGTCAATCTGGGCAAGATGGCCTTCGGTAAGAAAGAGATGAGCTTTGAGAAGGCCGAGGACTGGCATCTCAAAGAGCCCGACAATGATGTCGATCCCTTGCTCTTCATCATTGATGGGGAAGAGATTCAATGGTGGGACCTCTTCAACCGTCCGAGCGATCGCTTGATCATCGAATGCGGGGAAATATTCGTGGATGGCGAGAAGCACAGCGGCGGAAGGCTGATCATTCGCGAGCAGGAGATTGAGTTGCCCGATGGCAGTAAGCGCCCGATTGGTGAGATGAAGTCCCTGGAAGGAGATGCCACTCATGTGCTCATTCCGCGTGAGGCGATGGGCTTTGGTGATGTGCATCTGATGGGCATGATAGGTGCCTTCATCGGATGGAGTGGATGTATTTACACGCTCTTTGCGGCTTCTTTACTCGCACTCGTGGCCGCCATGTTCGGGCGCATTGGCTTTGGGCGCCAATTGCCATTCGGGCCCTTCCTGGCCATGGGAGCGCTCACCTGGATGCTCGGAGGCTGGAAACTCTGGCAGTGGTATCTGCTTTATCTCGGACCACTCTTCCCCGCAGAATTCTAGCATGAAAGGTGACTGGCAGGCAGACAAGGCGGTGGCCAAGGCCATTCTCTCGGATCCCGGGCTTCGACGAAAAGTCATGAGGATCAGTCTGATCATTGACCTCTCCTTATTCGCGATTGGTTTGTGGCTCATTGATGGCTGGCTGGAGCAAGCAGCATTGCGTTTTCTGCTGTGGTGGGCAGCATGTGGGCTGGTGACAGTATGGCTGATTCTCTTTGCCGTGTATGACGCTCTGATGGTCATTCAGGAAACGAAGAATCAACGCTGAATCGACCATCTGTGCGTGCCAAGGGCAGGTTGCTTCGATAGCCTTGGCAGCGAAATGTCGAATGTTGTCCGCAAGCATGAGGTCAGGAGGCCGGTGATCTACCAGCTGCTAGTGCGTACTTTCGGCAATACCAATGAGAGGCGCGTCTCAAACGGCTCCATGGCCGACAATGGCTGTGGCAAATTTGCAGACATCAATGCCACGGCTCTCAAGTCATTGGCCGACATGGGCTTTACTCATCTGTGGCTGACCGGTGTGTTGGAACAAGCCAGCGGCACGGATTACGCGCAGCGACCGGCCGACGATCCGGTATTGCTCAAGGGTAAGGCAGGCAGTCCCTACGCCATTCGCGACTGTTTTGATGTCTGTCCCGACTATGCCTCCGATCCGGTGAGGCGTCTGGAAGAATTCCGTGAGTTGGTTGCACGCTGTCATGCGCACGGCTTCAAGGTGCTCATTGACTTTGTGCCCAACCATGTTGCGCGCTCCTACCATTCCGATGTGCGTCCGGAACTCTCATTTGGCCGGCAAGACAATCCCGATCTGTTCTTTGATCGCGACAACCATTTTTATTACCTGCCCAAGCCGTATGCGGGTGGTGGTCCTCCACTGCGCCTTCCAGGAGAGGACGGGACATCCGGGCAGCATCCCTTTGAGCCGGAGGCCGAATATGGTCGGGTGACCGGCAACAATTCGATCACCTGGACGCCCTCAGTTCATGATTGGTACGAAACCGTGAAAATCAACTACGGTCACGACTTCAGCACGGGCCGGGACACCGGTCATCTTCCGGGGCCGAAAGCTCCGCTGGAGGAGGTGCCGCATACCTGGCAGACCATGGATGAGATATTGGCCTATTGGCAGGCCATGGGTGTGGACGGCTTTCGCTGTGACATGGCCCACATGATCCCCATGGAATTCTGGCGCTGGCAGGTAAAACGCTGCCGGCAGCGCTGTGAGGATGTCTACTTCATTGCCGAGGCTTACGACAACGACCCCGCCAAGCTAAGTCATGGCCACATTCTTGATGAGTTGCTTTGCGCCGGTTTCGATGCCGTCTACGACGATCCTGCCTATGATGTGCTCGAAGGCATTTACGAAGATGGCAAGTGGGCCAATGACTTGGACAGCCTGACCTTCAGCGGAGAACGCTTCCACAAGTCCTTGCGCTACGCCGAAAATCACGATGAGGTGCGCATTGCCAATCCCCAAGTCTGGGGTGGGCATGGCATGAAGATCGGCAAGCCCGTCACGGCCATTCTGTTTGCGATGGGGCAGGGTCCCCTCATGTTGTATCACGGGCAGGAGGTGGGTGAGCCAGCGCTTGAGTCATGGGGCTTCGGTGGAGATGGGGGGCGCACCAGCATCTTCGACTACGGCTCCATGCCCGAGTTCTGCAAGTGGGTGAATGGTGGCAAGTATGACGGCGGCAGGCTGAGCAAGGAGCAGAAAGCGCTGCGCGAGTGGTATGGGAATTTGATCCGGGCGACTCAGGGTGCTGCCTTCACCGCGGGCAACTTCTACGGACTCAATCACGCCAACAAAAACAACGCGGGTTACGGCCGGCTCGATGGCGAGAGCGTATCAGGTCATTGGCTATACAGTTTTTTACGGCAAGATCCCTGCACTTCCGAGGCGTTTCTGGTGGTGGTCAATCTCCACCCCGATCAGTATCTCGTCGGATTGAACATCAAGGTTCCGGAGGACGCTCTCATGTTCGCAGGTCTTTTGGGGGCGGAATCCTGTTGTTTTGATGAGGTCATTGAGGACAGTTGGGGTTGCTGCATTGCGCCCGATGATCTGAAATCCTCAGGCATGGCTCTGCCGGACTTGCCACCTTGTGGCGTGCGTCTTCTCAAAATTGGGCGTTGCTGAGGATTCTTATTGCTAAGCCATGTTGTGTCTTGCTCGCTGGCCAAGGTTTCCTCCTTGTTGCTCGCCGTCGTCGCAGTTGCTCGCCATATTCTTATGGCAATCGATTGAGATGAATGCCCGCACAGGGGTGTGGTGTTTCTCTTTTCAAGACCAAGGACGAGGGTGGCTTGCAAGGCGACCCTTAATCCTTCCTGGTCAATTCAACGAATACATCTTCGAGGCTGGCCGTTTGGCGTAGCAGTGAACGTAGCGGCCAGTTCTCCCTGGCGGCCAGCGCGGACAATCGCTCGCGGGCATCAGTGCCGGAGTCGATCCATACGGTAAATTGTTGCCAGTCTTCCTCCATTGTCTGACCGACGACCTTCTTGACTCCATTCATGTTAGAGAGTGCTTTTTGGGCAGTGTTGAGGTCGGCTTTGAGTTCGAGCTCGATGCGGCCGGCGGCACGCATTTGGTCGGTGAGATTTTGTGGGGTGTCGGTCGCCTTGATTACTCCACTGTCAATGATGATGACCCGATTGCAGACCATCTCGACCTCGTGCAGG
>JAURCU010000075.1 GCA_030828305.1 Luteolibacter sp. | reverse complement strand
GATCTGGGTGAGCTCCGGTCCACCATTACCGATGGCTGCCACCATGAACACCGGCAGCACCACTCGAGCACCATAGTAGGAGAAGCGCTCAACGATTTCCATCCAGCCGGCCACCCAGAACACCTTGGAAAGGGATTTGAACTGACTCATCAGAGAGTCTTTATGCGTCTCGTCAGCAGCTTCAGCACTCATGGTCTTGGTAATGTGTGGATGGGATGGGTAGCAGGATATTGGCCAGCATGGCTGACAGGTTTGGAAATGTGGTCACGGACCCTCAAAGCCCATAGATCCGGGCGGCGTTGCCACCCCAGAAGGCGGCTTTTTCGTCCTCGCTCATGGACGCGGAGAGTTGCTCGGCGGTCTTGGCCCAGGTGCCGTAGCTGTCGCGCAGGAGGAGCACCGGCCAGTCCGAACCGAACATCACGCGCTCGGGACCGAAGGCTTCAAAGACCGCATCGAAGTAGGGTTGGAGCAGTTCGAGATCCCAGGACTCGTCGCGGACCTCGGTGAGTACCCCTGACACCTTGCAGCTCACGTGCTCGCGCTTGCCGAGCTCCTTGATGCCATCAGCCCACTGCTGATCGAAGGCGCCCGCAGCGATGCGCGGCTTGGCGATATGGTCGACCACGAAGGCCTGCTCGGGATGACGATCCACAAACTCGATGGTTTGGGGGAGGTGCTTGTAGAAAATGAGGATGTCGTAGAGCAGATCGTAGGTCTTGAGGCGCGCAATGCCTTCGTTGAAGGCCGCGCCGAGGATGAAGTCGTCATCGGGTTCATCGTGGACCACGTGACGCACGCCCTTGAGTTTCTGGTAAGCGGCGAAGCGCTCGAGATGAGGCTCGCCGGCGCTCTCACGCAGCGGCACCCAACCGACCACGCCACGGATCTCGGAATTCTCTTCAGAGAGCTTTAGCAGGAACTCGGTTTCCTCGATCATCTGGCGCGCCTGCACGGCCACACTCCCACTCACCCCGCCCTCAGCAAAGGCCAACTTCATTTCCGGCCCCAGAAAGTCCCGGCGAATGACCTCGTGAGTCTCGGTCATCCACACATAGTCGGTATCATTAATGGCCCACAGATGATGATGACTATCGATGCGTTCAGACATAATTTAGTGCTTCGTGTTTCGTGCTTCGTGCGAAATTAAAACTAAGAACCAAGAACTAGGAACAAGGCGCTACGCGCCTCAATCCACCTTTCCCCAGACCCTCTCCATTTCGGCGTAGGCGCGCGGATCGTGAATCTTCAACTCGGCCCGCACGAAGGGATAGAAATCGTTGTGGTAGAAGTAGGCCTCGGTGGCCTCGGAAAAGTATTCCTTGTGGTTGGTGGCCCCGTAGTGGCGGACTTTCTCCCCCGTGAAGAGCAGGGCCTTGTCGTAGAGCTTTGCCTCCATCGCCTTGTTGTAGGCCTTGAGAATCCCATCATCCTCGAAGCCCAGCACCTGGTCGTGATAGGAATGGGCCAGCTCGTGGAGAATGACCGCCGGATGCTTGAGCATGTGGTGTCGCGAAAGCAATGCATCGGCACGGGTGATGTGCACCTTCTTTTCTAGACGCGGGTCGTAGCCACGCTCAATCAGCCAGTCCTTGCCGGGATGATACTGCATGGGCACCAGCTCGTGCCGGTACTCGATCCAGATCTCGAGCTGCTTCATTTCCTTGAGCTGTTTCTCGGGCAAGAGGATGGCAATCCGCTCGAGGTGGTTGCCGAGCATGCTCAGGGCCTTGGCGCCCATTTCGGCATGTTCCCCTTCCAGCAGCACGGGCTCCACCCAAACGGTCCAGCCCTCAATTTCTTTTTTGACGGGATCGAAGTGCTTGGGCTGCTTCGTGGCCTTCTCCTGCGCAAACAGCGGCAGGGTCAGCACAGCAAGGATTGCGATGATGTGTTTCATGAATGTCAGGTAACGTTGTCGACCCCGGCATCGTAGTCCCACTGGTGGTCGATGACGGACGCGAGCATGTTACGCACCTTTGCAATGAGTTCTTGCTCATAGGGCTCTTGGGCCCAGAGAAGGTTGCGCTTGAGCGAACTCAGGCGCGCGGTGCTGAACATGGTGGTCTGGAAAGGCGTGTTGTGCAGGGAGAACTGCAGAGCGAGCTTGGCAATGTGGGTGCCGGCCTGCTCACACCAATGGGCTGCCTTCTCAAATAGCTCCCGCTGCACACCATTGGCGGGGTGCCAATCGGCCACCTTCCCCCCGGTGAGCAGTCCACTCGCGAAGGGAGAGGCATTGATCATGCCGATGTTCTTCTTCTTGCAGCCCGGCACCAGTTGCAAACCGCTGGTGTCATTGAGGCAGTAATGGTTGTGGGTGAGGATGCAGTCAACGGGAGCTTCCTCGATGACCTTGTACCAGAGTTTCATCGGGTAGATGCCCGCACTGACCGCACCGATCTTTCCCTCTTCCTTGAGTTTGAGGAGCGTCGGGAAGCCTTCCTCGAAGGCCATGTCGACCTTGGAGAAACCCTGATACTCGAAGTCATGGAGGTGGACGATGTCGATGTAGTCCACTCCGAGGCGCTGCATGCTTTCCTCCAGGCCCTGACGGATGCGCTTCTCACTGTAGTTGAGCTCATCCTTGCCGTAACTTCCGGGCTCGGTGTACTTGCCGGCTTTGGTGGAGAGAATGTAGCGCTCGCGTTGGATTCCGTGCAGGGCCTTGCCGAGCACGGTTTCGGCCACCGTGCCGCCATAGGCGGGGGCCACATCGAAGTAGTTGATGCCCTCCTCGAGCGCCTCGCGGACGACAGCGATGCCATCGGACTCGTCGATGTCGCGGAAGACCCCGCCCAGGGCCGAGGCCCCGATGCTCACATTGGAGACGTGAAGGTCGGTCTTGCCGAGGTAGTTGTATTCCATGGCGTTGGAATGGCTGAGATGGCTGGGCTTATTTGATGATGACGTAGAGCACGACCATCAACAGGAACAGCAGTACCGAGAGGGTGCGGGGATCGGTAATGCCAGTGAACTTGCCGTTCTTGAGGGCTTTGAGCGGGCTACCCCAGCAGGCGTCCTCAAGTTGTTCGGACGGCGGCGGCGGAGTGGTAAAGCTCACCACGATGTAAGTGATGATGCAGACCGCGCAGAGGATGGGACCGGCGAGCATGAACGGAATGCCCGGGCCGACACGCGGATCGGAAATCAGACCCTTGAAGCCCTCTGGAGCATCGCTGATGAGCATCTTGCCGACATTGGGCATGTCCAAGACGAAGTAGATCAGGCCCAGACCACAACCCACTGCGAAGGTGGAGATGGCCGCCTTGTTGTTGCCGCGGCGCCAGAAGATGCCGAGCACCAGCACCGTGGTCACGGCCGGCGCGAAAATCATCGGGATCTTGTTCACCGCCTCGAAGATGGTGCCGAATTGACCACCCTGGGTCGACCAGAGGATGGCGAGGGCCATGATCACGCCGGCGCTGATCTTGCCGGTGCGCACCAGCTTGGCGTCCGGTGTTTCGGGCTTCATGCGCTTGAGGATGTCGTAGGAGATCAGGGTGGCACAGCTGTTGAGTGCCGAAGCAATGGTGCTCATCAGCGCAGCCAGCAGACCCGCGGCGATCAGACCCTTGAGGCCGGTGGGAATCACCAGATTGATGAGATTGGGGAGCGTGGAGTTGTAGTCCGTACTGCCGTCCGGATTGGTGCCAAATTCCATGGCACCGTTCTTGACCAATACCAAGGCGACGACACCGGGCAACACGATCAAGAAGAGGGGCAGGATCTTGAGGAAACCGGCGAAGATGGCGCCGTTCTGACCGGCACGCTCGGTTTTGGCGCCGAGCACACGCTGAACGATGGTCTGATCCGAACACCAGTACCAGATGCCGAGCACCGGGTAGCCGAGCAGGATGCAGAGCCAGGAGTATTTGTTGAGATTCCCATCCTCATCGTGGATGGGGTGGATCATGCTCATTTGCTTGGGCTCGAGCTGACCCTTGAATTGCTCGTATGAAGTGATGCCGACTTCCGGGAGTTGGTTGATGGCCAGATAGGTGATAAGCAAGGCACCACCCAAGAGCAGGAAGGTCTGGATGGTTTCGGTGACCACCACCGCCTTGAGACCACCGAGGATGGTGTAGATCACAGTGATCACCGAAATGATCAGGATGGAGGTATACATGTTCACCCCGAGGAAGGCTTCGAAGACCTTGGAGCCGGCGTAGAGACTGATGCCAATGTGCACCAGCAGGGCACCGAAGATGGCGATGGCAGCGAGAAAGGTCCGGGCAGCCGCACTGTAACGGCGCTCAAGGAACTCGGGCAGGGTGTGGATGCCGGTGCGGAAGTAGAACGGCGAGAAGAAGAGAGCCAGGGCGATCAGGCAGAAGGCCGCCATCCATTCGAAGTTGCCTTCCACCAGACCGGCGCTGGCCCCGGCTGCTGCCAAACCCACCAGGTGAATGGTCGAGATGTTGGAGGCGAACATGGCCCCACCGATGCTGAACCAGCCGAGGGATTTGCCGGCGAGGAAATATTGGTCGCTGCTGGCGTTCTTGCGGTAGCCGACTTTGATGCCAATGGCGGTGATGGCGATCAGGTAGAAGGCAATGACGATGAGGTCGATGGTGTCGATGTTCATCCAGAGGTATGGGTATGGGTTGGGCGCCTCTTCCAAATCCGGAAAATGGCAGGCCGAGAGTATGGAAAGCCCCATCACCACGGTGCAATCCCTAATGCGCCCAATCCACCCTTCATTCGGCGTCCCTTCCCCACGAGCAGGCCATGGATCGGACCAGAGACCTGCACTGATGATGCACCAGCCAGCATCGCTAAGATCCGGCCAGATACACTTGCGGCGGGCGCGCTGCAGGCCCAACATTCGCCCGCACATTCAATCAGCACCTCATCATGAACGGTCTCCGACTCCTGCCCACCCTCGCCATCAGCCTGCTCACCCTCATGACCAGTTTCGCCGAACTCCTCCCCCACCCCGACCGCGGTTTCATCAGCTCGCGCCCCGCCAAGAACTGGGAGGAAGGCCTCATCACCGGCAACGGCACGCTCGGCATGCTCGCCTTCAGCCACCCCACCGAGGAACGCATTATCTTTACCCGAGAGGATCTTTTCATGCCCATGGGCGAGCCGGTCGTTCCTCCGGACCAGTCCATGCACCTGCCCGAAATCCGCAAGCTGATTGCCGAGGGCAAATACAAAGATGCCGAAAGGCTACAGGCCAAGCACTCCGGCCAGGACGGCTTCATGTATCCGGATTACTTCGTGCCGGCCTTTGACCTACTCATCACTCAACCCGGCGGCCAAGCCAAGGCCTACGCCCGCTCGGTCGACTTCATGAGCAGCGAGGCACGCATCAAGTGGACCAATGACGCCGGCACCCTCGAGCGTGCCATGTTCTGCTCGCGCCCCGACCAGGTGGCTGTGGTCAGACTCAAGGCCGAGAAAGCCGGCACCCTCGACACCACGCTCAAACTGGTGAAGCGCAAGACCAGTGAGGAATTCAACAAGGATACCGACATCGCCAAGAAGTCCAGTGACTCTTTCGACGAGCACTTCGGTGATTTCAAGAGTAGCTCCACCGCTGACTCCCTCTCCTACAGCATGCGGTGCCTCAAGGCCTATGAGGGCAGCATCACCGCCGTCAACGGCCACGCCCGGGTCATCACCAAGGGCGGCAAGGCCAGCGCCAGGCAAGACGGCTCGATTGCCATCGCAGGTGCCGATGAGGTCCTGATTCTCGTCGACATCGCCCTGCCCAGACAAAAAAGCAGCGATCTCTTCAAGGAGCTCGCCGCCAAGCTTGGCAAGATCGAAGCGGATTACGACAAACTGCTCGCCGCCCAAGCCAAGGCCCACGGGGAGATCTTTGGCCGGGTGAAGCTGGATGTCGGCGGCAGCGAGGAGGACCACAACAAGACCACCGAGCAGCTTCTCGAACTCTCCACCTGGCAGGACATCAACCCTGCCCTCATCGAGAAGCAGTTCGACGCCGGTCGCTACAACATCATCTGCTCCACCGGCAAATTGCCACCCAACCTGCAAGGCATCTGGGGCGGCACCTACGTTCCCAACTGGGCCAGTGACTACACCCACAACGGCAACGTGCCCTCGGCCATCGCCGCCAACCTGCCCGGCAACATGACCGAACTGATGCCCGCCTACACCAGCTACATCGAGTCGCTGATTGCCGATATGCAGCTCAACGCCAAACACCTCTTCGGCTCGCGTGGTATTGTATTGCCCTCGCGCACGACCACCAACGGTTACAACAATGCCTACTGCGATGGCTTCGCCGGTGGCATGTGGGTGGCGGGTGCGGGCAAGGCGGCCCGCTTCTTCTACGATTACTACCTCTTCACCGGCGACAAAGACTTCCTCACCAAGCACGCCATTCCCTACATGGAGCAGGTCGCCCTGTTCTTCGAGGACTACTGCCACGAGGACAAGAACGGTCAGTATGTCTTTTCGCCCTGTCAGTCTCCCGAGAACTGGCCCTCGGGTGTTCCCAAGGAACAGCGCGCCCAAGCCAGCTACAATGCCACCATGGATATCGCAGTGGCCAAGGAGACCCTCCACAACCTCATCCACGCATCCCGCACCGTCGGTATCAACGCTGAAAAAATCCCAAAGTGGGAAGGCATGCTCAAAAAGATGCCTCCCTACATGCTCAACGAAGATGGCATCATCAAGGAGTGGCTCACCCCGCGCCTCGGCAACCAAGACGCCCACCGTCATTCTTCGCAGCTCTACCCCCTCTACTATGTCCTTCCACAGGAAATCGAGGCTGACGCCAAACTCCTTGAAGGCTTCCGCAAGAGTGTGGAGTTCAAACTCGCCGAGTACTGGAAAGACCCCGAGGACCGTGGCTTCATGTCATTCGGCCTGGTCCAACTCGGCCAAGTCGTCTCCACCCTTGGTGATGGCGAACTCTCCTACCTTTGCCTGCGCCACCTGGTGAACCGCTTCTGGCTCAACAACCTGGCCTCCATGCACAACCACCGCCACCTCTTCAACATGGACATCAGCGGTGGCCAGCCGGCTCTCATTATCCAGATGCTGGTGGGCTCGGACATCGGCAAGATCAAGCTGCTGCCAGCCCTTCCAAAGGAGTGGAGCAAGGGCTCCATTGAGGGCGTTCTCTGCCGCGGCGCAATCGAGATCAACTCGCTCAAGTGGGACGATAAGACCATCGAGGTGGAGTTGACTTCCAAAACCGACCAGCAAGTCGAGTTGATATTACCCGGCGACATTCGGAGTGCCAAGGGCACCAACAGCGCGGTCAAGGGCGCCGAAAATCGCGCCATCAAGCTGGAGCTCACCGGAGGCATCAGGACCTCGTTCACCATCGAGCTCAAGTAAGCCCCTTCCAAGATCGATGAACTTCCGACCAAGCTTATCCGTTTTCATCCTGTTAGGTCTGGTGGCCTGTGACAGCCGAAAAACCGATCATCGAGCATACCATCCCGAAACAACCACGGACCAATCGGCCATCCTTGCAGTCGACCTGCGCAGCGAAGGTAAGGTCAATCCTTTGGCGGTTCCCTCTGTCGCCCAACTCAGCTGGCGGGTGGAAGCCGGAGATCAACGAGAGGTCAGGCAAACCGCATGGCACATCCTGGTTGCCAGCTCACCTGAACGGTTGGAGCCCGCAAAAGCCGATTTATGGGATTCACAAAAAACCAAATCCGCTCGCACAACGCTGATCCCCTATGGCGGCAAGGCGCTTGCATCCGGCCAGTCTTGCTATTGGAAGGTCAGAATTTGGGACCAAACAAACGCGCCCTCCGCCTGGAGTGATATCGCCAGCTTCGAGGTCGCTCCCACCACTCCTGAAGACTGGTCGGGTGCCGAGTGGATCTTTGACGGCAAGGCCAACCCTGAAAAAGACGAGGACTGCTACAAGCTCGATCCAGCACCGCTCTTTCGCAAGGAGTTCAAGCTGCACAAACCCATCAAGCAGGCGCGCCTGCATGTCGTGGGCTTGGGTCTCTGCTACCCCAGCCTCAACGGCAAGCGAATCGAGGGTCATCTTCACGATCCGCCATGGACGGACTTTGAAGAGCGCATCCAATACCGCACCCACGACGTCACCGAACTGCTGAGTGAGGGCGACAACTGTCTTGGACTTGCTGTTGGCAACGGTTTCTTCAATCCCCTGCCGATGCGCAAGTGGGGACGGCGCAACCTGCGCGCCGACCTCTTCATCGGACGACCCCGGGTGATTGCCAAACTCGTTGTTACCCACGCCGATGGCTCCGAGACCCTGCTCACCACGGGTGGCGAGGGCTGGAAATTCGGCCACGGCGCCTCGCTGCGCAACAACATCTACATCGGCGAGATCCGCGATGCCCGCAAGGCCGTCCCCGGCTGGGACAAGCCCGGCTTTGATGACTCGGGCTGGAGTAAGGCGGCCACCATCGACGCTCCGCTCGAACCCCTCGAGCCGCTGCGCATGCTGCCGGTGCACGCCCATGGAACCCTGCAGGCGGTGGCCATCACCGAGCCGAAGAAGGACGGCGTCTACATCGTCGACTTTGGGCTCAACTTCACCGGCATCCCCGAGATCGACTTCGACGTCCCCGCCGGCACCGAGATCACCCTGCGCTACGGCGAGCTGATCTACGACGACGGCACCCTCAACCCGATGACCAGCGTCACCGGCCAGATCAAGCGCAACATCACGCTCGAGGATGGCACCGTGCAATCGATGGGCGGTCCCGGCGCGCCCGAGATCGCGTGGCAGGAGGACAGCTACATCGCCAGGGGCGGCGGCGAGACCTTCCGGCCGGACTTCACCTATCACTCCTTCCGCTTCATGGAAGTGACCGGCCTGCCCGCGGCCCCGAAGAAGGAGGATTTCCGCGGCATTCCACTCCACACCAAGTTGTCCACCGCCGGCACCTTCGAGAGCTCAAACGAGCTCTTCAACCGCATCCAGCAGATGTGCCTCAACACCTTCCACGCCAACACCGTGGCAGTGCAGTCCGACTGCCCGCACCGCGAGCGCTTCGGTTACGGCGGGGACATCGTCGCCACCAGCGAGACCTTCCTGATGAACTTCGACATGAACGGGTTCTACACCAAGACCCTGCGCGACTGGGGCGACGCCCAACTCGACAACGGTCTGATGCCGGACACCGCGCCCTACGCCGGCGTCAAATATTGCGGTGTGGGCTGGGGCATGGTGCACCCGCTGCTCATCGAGCAACTCCATCAGCACTACGGCAACCTCGAACTACTCAAGGAACAACTGCCCATCGCACTGACATGGATCGAGGCCGAGGCCAATCGCCGCGAGAACGGCTTGGTGACCATCGGTCTTGGCGACCACGAAGCCCTGCTGCCCGGCGATCAGAAAAAGGGCCCCGAGCTCAAGACGCCCAAATTCATCGACTCCTGCCACCGCATTGCCCGTCTCGCACGCATCGCCGGCGACGAGGAGGCCGCCAAGCGCTGTGAAGCCTGGGCCGCCGAATCCCAAGCCGCCTGGGCACAGGCCTTCCTCGACACGGAAACCGGCAAGGTCGCTTTTGCCAATCAGACCCAACAGGCCTTCGCGCTGGGCTTTGGGGTAGTGGGCGACGATGACTGGGACAAGGTCTTCGAGGTGCTCATCAAGGACCTCACCAAGACCGAGGATAGCCCGCGCCTGACCACCGGCATCTACGGCACCTGGAAGTTGCTGGAACTCCTCCCCGAGCACGGCCGCAACGACCTCGCCTACGGCCTCGCCAATCGCAAGACCGAACCCTCCTGGGGCTGGATGCTCGAGAACGACGCCACCACCCTGTGGGAACATTGGGCCGGCAGCGACAACACCTTCTCCAACAATCATCCGATGTTCGGCTCGGTCTCCGGTTGGTTCTTGCGCTGGCTTGGCGGCATCCAATGCGCGCCCGACGCCGTCGGCTTCGACCGCATCCTGATCAGACCACGTCCCGTCGAGGGTCTCGACTGGGTGAAGACCTCCCACAATTCCATCCGCGGCAACATTGTCTCCAATTGGAGACGCGTGGACGGCGGCATTGAATACGAGATCACCATTCCGCCCAACACCTCTGCCACCCTGGAACTTCCCAATGACGGTGACTTCATTCGCAAGGAAGTCGGCAGCGGCACTTACCGCTTCAAGACTGAATAGAAGCCGCCCCTGAACAACCCCCCGTTCTCTCCCAGCTTGAGCAGTGACGGGCCAACCCTGCACCGGAGGCGTCTTGGTCTGACACGTGTTTGTGGAGCTCGGACCAAGCCGGGTAATTTCAGTTGGCTGTTACCTTCAAGCGAATGAACGCACGTGCACTGCTCGACACCGCTGCCGCTCTTCGGTAGACGAGGGTTTCAGTGTCATTGCCATGGTCGGTGGTTGAGAACAGAATCACCCCTGCAGAATCCACCGGCCAGCTCGTGAGCGTTGTGTCAGTCTGCACGGTGTAGTTGATGTCAGTCAGGCCGGTGGGTCGGGTCACGACCAACTCGAGGTATGTGTTGCCGGCATCATCGCTGAATTGGCGGATCGGCAGGATGCTGCGCGAAGCCACTGCCGGATCTCCGCCAAGGGCATATTCGATCAGCAGCGGGATGCCATCCCCATCGTCATCTGCATCATCATTGGCAGAGGTTCCGGAAAGACCGTGAAAAGCCTTCCAGCCGGCATAGGTTGACGTGCTAATCGCCGGATCATCCGTGCTGACCACCAGATCCAGATCACCGGCCTCGTTGATTTCGAAGTAGGCATACTTGCCGGAGAAGGTTCCGGCGTTAGAAGCACCCAGGTTCTCTATATTGGTGGTGTCGATGGTCGCAAGGCCGTTGATGATGGTATAGGTATCATCAGCCACACTCGCGGCACCGTGAAGCACCAGCTTGGCCACACTCATGTTGCCCATGAACACATTAAAACCGTTGGCGGTGAGGGTTTCGGTAGGATCGAAGAAGAGTTGTGCCCCATCGGAGAAGGTCAGATCCCCTCCGATGGTACCCTTGCCGCCAAAGGTCGCACCAGCGGCCACCGCGATGTTGCTGAGGGCGAAGTCCCAATCGGCATCCATGATCACAGCACCTTCGTTGACTTTGGTCGGGCCCGAGTGATAACTCTGTATGCCAAAGCTGTATTCTGGGTCTTCGGGATCGTCAAAGAACGGAAAAGTGAGGGTGCCGGTACCCATCTTGGTGATGCCCGTCGTGCCTCCCGAGTAACCATCATCAACATAGCCTGAATAAGTGGTGTTGGTATCCTGATCCACGGTGAGAACATGGTTTCCACTGGTTCCATTGGTGATCGCGCCGAAATAGACATCCGTGGACGACAATTCACCAACGGTCACACTGGTCTGCATGTCCAACACCGTACCACCTTCGGTGAAAATCAAGCCACCATCCGTCTGCGCCCCCAAGCCTGCGGCATGGGTCACCCTGACAATTCCCTCTTTGATCTGAACCGGTCCCGTAAACGTGTTGGCCTGATTGAGAAGCAGTACCCCTTGACCTTCTTTGATGATGCCGGTTCCGGTGGCAGCATTATCAACGATTGGATAGGCGATGTTTCCGTATCCCGTATCGTTCGAGCTATTGCAGAGGATGGAAATCGTTCGGGATTGACCATTGAGATCAATACGGTTGTGCAGAATTGTTTTGCCGTAGGTGTTGGCCCAATTGGAGGTCAGAACGAGTTTGTCCGGATTGAAGTAGGAGCTACCCCAGACAATGGTGGCGCCCGTACTGTTGAGGGTGTAATTGCCGTTTCTGTTAGCCGAAAAACCACTGGTACCACCCAAAATTTGGATCTGCCTCGGTCCGGTTCCCAGCTGAAGGGTCATGCTACTGTCGTAGTAGCGGTTGTAGACGCCATTGTTGATGATGATATTGCTATTGGTGCTCTCATTTGTGAAACCATTGCCGTTTTTCCACATGACTTGGGCACCATTGTTCAGGATGG
>JAURCU010000074.1 GCA_030828305.1 Luteolibacter sp. | reverse complement strand
GAAACTCTCTGGCCTCGTCGGGATCGAGTTCGCTGAGTTCCTCTTCGATGCGCGCTGAAATGATGACTGTCTCGGCACCACTGTGTTCAGCGGCGTAATCGCGGACCTTCGCCACCATCGGGTTGCTGGTCGGATCGGCCATCACATCAGAAAGTTCATCCTCGTTGACGTTGCAGGCATAGATGGTGCGCTTGGAGGAAAGCAGGAAGAAGTCTTTCACGATCGCCTGGTCCTCGATGCTAAAGCCGAGTGTCAGGGCAGGTTTTCCTTGGTCGAGATGTGGTAGGATGATGTCGATGAGTTCGACCTCTTTCTTGGCTTCTTTATCTCCGCCCTTGGCTTTCTTCTCGCGTGAGGCACGGCGCTTCTCGAGTGCGGTCATGTCGGCGATTATCAGTTCGGAGTTGATGATCTCGATGTCGCGGATGGCGTCAACTGACCCGAGTTCGTGGATGATATCGTCGTTCTCGAAACAGCGCACGACTTGCACGATGGCGTCTGTCTCGCGAATGTTGGCGAGGAATTTATTGCCAAGGCCGGCTCCTTCCGAGGCGCCTTCGACCAATCCCGCTATGTCGACAAACTCAATGGCTGTCGGCACTACCTTCTGCGACTTGGAGATCTCCGAGAGCCGGGCGAGCCGGGCGTCGGGCACGGTGACCATGCCGACGTTGGGATCGATGGTGCAGAATGGGTAGTTGGCGGCTTCCGCCTTGCGGGTACGGGTAACCGCATTGAAAAGGGTGGATTTTCCGACGTTGGGAAGGCCTACGATTCCGGCTTTGAGCATGGCGGCGGGAGATTGGGACGAGTGAGCGGTGCAGGACGAGCAAAATCTTGGGGGTAATGAGAAATCTTGCCCTTCTCTGGCGTAATGGACACTGCTGTAGTGTTTCCATGGAAATGCCGTTGTCTCGGCATGAAAACTTGCGAAGAATGACTATCGTCATGTTCAAAAACCTCATTTGCTGGCTGTTTGTAGCCGTCATTGGTCTCTCCGGTCTTCTCGCACAAGAAGAGGGCTTTGTTCCCATGTTCAACGGCAAAGACCTAAACGGCTGGAAAACCACCGGTAACTGGAAGGTCAAGGAGGGCAATATCGTGACCCTGGTGCCGCGGGAGGGGGAGAAGGGCTGGACACGCTATGCTGATTACATCACTACGGAGAAGAAATACGGCAATTTCGAGCTCAAGCTCGACTTCAAGTTCAACAAGCGCGGCAACTCCGGGGTGTTCATGCGTGTCGGTGACCTCAAGGATCACGTCAATAGTGGCTTTGAGGTGCAGATTCTTGACACTCACGGCAAAAAGGAGTTTGGCCATCACGATTGTGGTGGAGTTATCCGCACGGTGGGGCCGACGAAGATGGTGGTCAAACCTGCGGGCGAGTGGAACAGTTATCACATCAAGCTCGTTGATTCTCAGCTGTGCGTGGTGCTCAATGGAGAACAGATTGTGGACATCGACCTCAGCAAGACGGACATGAAGAATCGACCCATGAAAGGTTATATCAGTTTCCAAGATGAGGGTAAACCCATCTGGTATCGCAAGGTGCGCATCAAGGAGTTGCCATGAGATTCGTATTGCTAGTGCTTACCATGTGTAGCTTCGCTGTGGGGTCGGCTCTAAGGCCGAACGTGCTCTTCTTGTTAACGGACGATCAGCGACACGATACCATAGCGTCACTCGGCAACGATCGCATCAAGACACCCCATATCGATTCGTTGGTCAAAAAGGGCACGAGCTTCAAGCAGGCACACATCATGGGAAGCACTTGCATGGCGGTATGTACGCCCTCGCGTGCCTCCTTGTTCAGTGGCCGCTTACTCTGGAGTCTTGAAAGTCAAAGCGACTGGGATTTTGCGATTTCCGAGAGGTATGTGACCATGGCCGAAGTTTTCCGCAAAGCTGGTTATGTCACCTTTGCCACAGGAAAGAATGATCCGGGATTTGGAGATAGCGATCACTTCACACGCTCTTTTTCCGAGGGAGACAATCTCTACTATCGGGGGGGTCATCGCGGCAACAACCGCACGCCCGTCTACCCTTACCCAAAGCAAGGCAAGCTGGTGAAGTCGGAGATGAAGCCCGTTGATGGTCGCTTCAATGCGGATCATTTCGCGGATGCGGCCGTGGCATTTCTGACTGCGCGCGCAAATTCAGTTCAGAAACCTTTCTTTGCCTACGTGTCTTTCATGACTCCTCACGACCCCTTCAATGCTCCCGAAGAGTATCTGTCCATGTATCAGGATAAGGACATGGTTCTGCCTGAAAACTATCTACCACAACATCCATTTGATGCCGGTGTGCATCATATCCGTGACGAGAAGCTCTTTAGGCGCCCGCTTACCGAGCAGACGATCAAAAACACCTTGGCTCGTTACTATGCCTTGGTGACCCACACCGATGCCCAGATTGGGCGCATTCTGAAGGCTCTAGAAGATAGCGGAGAGGCAGACAATACCATTATCGTCTTTAGTTCGGATAATGGGCTTGCGCTCGGCAGTCATGGGCTGACGGGTAAACAAAATGTGTATCAACACGGGGTGCGTGTTCCACTCATCATGGCAGGGCCAGGCATACCCAAGAGAGAGACACGCGACCAATTGTGCTACCTCTACGACATCTACCCGACGCTGTGTGAGCTCGCAGGGCTTGCTGTCCCCGGGACCGTTCATTTTAAGAGCCTCAAACCGGTGCTGAAGAATCCTAAAGTCCAACATCGTGACAATCTGTATTTTTCATTCATGAAGTGGCAGCGGGCCGTAAGGGATGAGCGCTACAAGCTCATCGAGTTTTGTGTGGGCGGCAAACGCACCACTCGCCTCTATGATCTGCAAGAAGACCCCTCAGAAACCAAGGATCTAGCAGGCCAGAATGCTACTTTGGAAGCGCAAATGAAATTGCAGGTATTGCTCGAGCTTCATGGTTCCAAGGAGGTGGACGATCAGCCATGCCCCGGCCATATCAAAGCCATGTCCGAAGAGTTTTGGACGACCTACCAGAAAAATTCAAAATCCTCTTCATGCCATCGACTTTCGTCAAAAATACAGCGGACAATTCTATCTTCTTTTGAGGCGAAAACCTTCACCAAACCACAGAAACCATGAAACGATTTCATCTTCTTGCTTTAGTTGTTGCTTTTTCACTCGCTGCCGCTGCTTGGGCAGATGAAGGCAAGCACCTTTTCCTTCTCTCTGGGCAATCCAACATGGCGGGACTAGATCCAAGGGTATCCTTCATTCCCGCGGTGGAAAAGGAGCTTGGAGCGGACAAGTCTATTGTTATCAAGGATGCCCAAGGAGGTCAGCCAATTCGGCGCTGGTATCGGGACTGGAGGCCTGCCAAGGGTGAGCTCAAAGGCACACATGGCGATCTTTACGAGCGTCTGATGGCAAAGGTGAAGTCCGCTATTGAGGGGCAGAAAATCGCTTCTGTGACCTTTGTGTGGATGCAGGGTGAGCGAGATGCCAAAGAATCCCACGGTGAAGTCTACGCAGAGAGCTTCTCTGGAATCATCGAGCAACTTAAGAAGGATTTGGGTCGAAATGAAGTGAACTTCGTGATCGGTCGCTTGGGTAGTGGTCAGTTGGATGGCGGGCGCTATCCGCATTGGGCCATGATACGGAACGCACAAGTCAAACTCGCCGATAACTCGCAGAGAGGGGCTTGGATTGATACCGACGATTGTCCTCTGAAAGGTGACAAGCTACACTACACTGCTGATGGCTATAAGATGATGGGTCAGCGCTTTGCCGAGAAGGCTATTGAGCTCATCAAGCACTGAGTCTCAGCGGTAAAGCCCATTTTGATCGATATAAGCGGCTACCTTGGCGTCGAGCCAGTGATGCTTGCTCACTCCCTTGGAGATGGCATCGCGGATGCCGCTTGCGTTTGCCGGGTGGACTGGTGGCATCGGGCGGAGTTTGTAGCCCTGCCGTTCTTGGGGCTCGTCACCTCGGTGGAAGACCACGAACTCGACACAGGCAGCGAGACGAAGCGGCTGGTTCCAGTGTTCAATGGCCTGCCACTGGTCGCTGCCCATGATCCAATAAAGGCGAGCTTCGGGCATATGCCTTTTCATGGCCTCGGCAGTCATCCATGAATAAGATGGAGCCTCTCGTTTCATTTCGATGTCATTGACTACTGCCCAGGGCTGATTGCTGGTGGCAATCTCGAGCATTTCGAGTCGTTGTGGTGCAGGCGTGGGCGTCTGATCAAGCTTGTGGGGCGAAATTTGACAGGGCAAATAATGGACCCAGTCGAGTTTGAGCACATCTTTGGCCTGTGCTGCCATGGCAAGGTGCCCCAGATGAACCGGGTCAAAAGTGCCACCAAACAGGGCAATGCGCGAGCTGGAAGCCATGAAGGATGGATGCGTCCAAGCTGATGCGCGGTCAAGGCAGATGATCGTTTGTTACTGGGTCATTGTTGTGGATTTGTCCTTGCTTGAGGCTGGTTTGAATTTCCTGTTCGCCCAAAGTGTTTATTATCAACTTGTTGCGAAATAGCGGCAATCCGTTGAAGACAGACGCCCGGCAATCCGTTAAATAAAGCGTAATGTCGGCCGAAAAAAATGTATCAGATGAAGGACAAGAGGTATCTCCGAAGGGTTCTGAGAAAGATAGTGACGACAAGATCAAGCACGCCTACGCCAAGACCCGTAAGAGTCTGATTGCCAGGCTCGAGAACTGGGAAGATCAGCGGACCTGGGACGAATTTTATCAGACTTACTGGCGTTTGATCTATGCGGTGGCGATCAAGGCGGGCTTGCGTCAGGATGAGGCATTCGACTGCGTACAGGAAACGATTCTCTCGATCGCTAAGCAGAGCAAAAAGAACCTGTATGACCCCGAGCAGGGTTCATTCAAGACCTGGCTGATGAACATGACGCGTTGGCGTATCAACGACCAGTTTCGCAAACGCAAGAAAGACACCGCCATGCTTGGAGGAGATTGGGATAACGATCGAAAGACCGCAGTCATCGACCGTGTTGAGGATCCAGATGGGGATATCCTCCCGCGCCTCTGGAATGTCGAGTGGAAGAAAAATATTGCTGACGCTGCACTTTCACGGGTCAAGGCCCAAGTCTCGCCCAAGCAATACCAGATATTTGATTGCTACGTTGTAAAACAGTTGGATGCGAAACAAGTCCAGAAGAAGCTCAATGTAAGCATGGCACAGGTTTATTTGGCCAAACACCGTGTGGGTGCAGTACTTAAGAAAGAGTTGGCCAAGCTCGAAGCGGAAAATGACGATGCCTAAGGTCAGGGCCAGTCCGGCCATTCCCGATCACGAAGTCCTGCGCAAGATTGGCGGCGGGGCGTACGGCGAAGTTTGGCTGGCCCGAGGTGTGACGGGTGCCTTGCGGGCGGTCAAGGTGGTGTGGCGCGAAGACTTCGAGGACGACAGGACTTTCGAGCGGGAGTTCGACGGGATTCTCAAGTTCGAGCCTATTTCCCGCGATCATCCCGGCCTGGTCAACATTCTCCATGTCGGCCGCAGCACCGGTGACGAGTCATTCTATTATTACGTGATGGAGCTCGGTGATGATGTGGAGACGGGCCGAGACATCAATCCCATCGAATACGCGGCGCTTACCTTGCGCGCCGATCATCACGAGGGGCTTGCCGAACAGTGGCCGGTTGGTGACTGCGTTGATATTGGTTTGCGACTCGCCGAGGCGCTCCAGCATCTGCACGAGAACGGGCTTGCGCACCGGGATGTCAAGCCCTCCAACGTGATCTTCGTCAACGGCAAGGCCAAGCTTGCTGACATCGGCCTGGTGGCCGCCCGCGGACAGCGGACCTTTGTCGGCACCGAGGGTTTTGTGCCCCCGGAGGGTCCCGGCTCTGCCAAGGCCGATATCTACAGCCTTGGCAAGGTGCTTTACGAAATCACCACTGGTATGGACCGCATGAACTTTCCGGAACTGCCTGAATCGATGCCCGGTGGGAGGGATCGCAAGCTCTGGTTGGAGCTCAACCGCATCATCTGTGAGGTCTGTGAGCCCAGGATCTCAAAGCGAAAGATTGCAACAGCCGCACAGTTGGCGAATTCATTGCGCCGCCTGAAGAGAGGTAAGCGCAGAAGACCCCATGGCATTTCACTCGCGATCACTTCCCTGTTTCTTGTCACCGTCACCAGCTGGGGTGGATGGGAGATGGTCAAGGACTCCGACTGGGTGAAGAATCTCATAACCAATCCTGTGACGCAGGTTGGTAACGAAGGTTTATACCGCATCATCAGTACCCCTGAAGGAGCGGACGTGGTCAATCAGTTTGGTGATGTGATCGGCACCACGCCTACCCAGGTCATGAGTGGCATGGTGGGTGATGAAATACGAGTCACGTTGCGCAAGGACGGGTACCGGCCGCTGAAACTCGTGGAGATCATCAAGATGTCCTCGCGTGACGAGCCGATGATCCTGATCGGTGAAATGGGGGTCTTTTCTCCGCCACAAATCGGGGTGCCGTGGGAAGATCAACACGATCAGCTCTATTTGCCGGATGGCGAAGGTCACCTGAGCTCGGATTACGTTAGCAAGGACCTTTGGGACATGGCTGCGAAGCACATTCGTGCCAACGGTAAGCATGTGGACTTTCTTAAAACTTCCGAGAATGGCCAGCCTGTCGAAATTGTTCTTACCACCCAAGAAATCGTGGATCGCTTCAGCCTATGGATGCGTGATCAGGGTATCGAGGCAGGTTTTCTCACGGATGAACACGAGGTTAGTGGTGTGCTCGATAGTTCTTATGCCAATGCGGAGATGAGTGACAAAGCACGCGGCCAGAAACTCCGCCCCTTCCGCATTCGGGTCGATCGTCTAATCTATGGCAGGCTGTCTGTAACTTCGGAACCGCCCGGAGCCGAACTTTTCGTCAACGGTGTATCCGAGGGTATGACTCATGGTGAAATGGTGGTGTCTGGAATTCGGCCGGGTCGGATCAAGATCGAGCTCGTGCTGGAAGGCTACAAGCCATTGAACAAAAGCTATGACCTGAAGAGTGGAGAACTGCTTCAATTGCAACTGGTGTTGCAGAAGAATCAGGGGGTCATCTTTGGTAAGCCCTGGGAGAATGGGCTCGGCATGAAATTTGTGCCGCTCGACACGGACTTGATGGCCTGCATCTGGGAAACGCGGGTTAAGGATTATAAGACCTGGTTGCGTGAGACCAAGCAGCCGGAAGCTAAGTCAGCGCCCTTCGAACAAACGGACATGCATCCGGTGGTCAATGTATCCAGGGAAAAGGCGCAGGCATTCTGTGAATGGTTAACCAAGCGCGAACTCTCCAAAGAGCGTATTTCCCAGAACCACGTCTACCGCCTGCCTAGTGATCTGGAATGGAGTCTGATGGTTGGGTTGAATGATGAGGATGTCGATGTCAGCCCCGGCACGCGGGACGCTCGTAAGAAAGAGGTCTTTCCTTGGGGCGAAACTTGGGCTGAAGCCAATGTGCCGGGTAATTTTTCCGATATGACTGCCGCCTTGAGTCCGGATGTCGATGTGGACCGTACCATCGCGGGTTATGACGATGGTTTCGTACACACGGCTCCTGTCGGCTCCTATGATCCCAATGATTTGGGAATATATGACCTCAGCGGCAACGTTCAGGAGTGGGTTGGAGATTCCTACTCAAAGCATGCGCAGGGGCAACTCGGTGTCCTTCGGGGTGGCGGGTGGAATACTTATCAGAAGGAGAACCTTCACAGCGGGGCCCGCAATGCCGTGCCCATCAATTTTTCGGATTCGATGTATGGGTTCCGGGTGATTCTGGCGCGAAAGCCGATTGAACCATCCGCGGATCAATCCATATTGCGCGAGCCGTGATGCAAGATGGTGCGTGCTGGGCATAAGTCCCTCTAAATCCGATGATTTACCCGCTCAAGGGCTCCCTTCACCATTGACAAAGATCGGTGGGTGTAGGATGCACGCGGCATCTCCGAGTTCCACTTTCCATGAGCGACGTCCGTATTCTTATCACCACCACTTCCTATCAGGATATTTCGGGGCCGCATCACGAGTTGCTCGAGTCCACCGGTATTCAAATCGTCAAGCAGCGTGGTCCTCTTGGTGAGCAGCAAATGTTGGAATTGGTGGGTGAATTCGATGCCATTCTCTGCGGAGATGATGCCATCACCAAGCCAGTGCTTCAAAAAGCCGCCCCAAGACTCAAGATTCTGAGTAAATACGGAATTGGGGTTGATAAAATTGATGTCGAAGCCGCCACCGAGATGGGCATTCCACTGTCTTTTTGCCCGGGAGTGAATCACACCACGGTTGCCGAGCACACATTTGCCCTTCTGTTGGGTCTCAATCGGCATCTTGTCGAACAGGTTAATCATACCCGCACGGGCGAATGGAAGCGCCTGACCGGTCACGAGATCATGGGAAAGACCATCGGTGTGGTCGGGTTGGGCCGCATCGGCAAGGAAGTAGTCATCCGTGCCAAGGCATTCGGCATGGAGGTGATCGGCTATGATCTCTGGTGGGATGACGAATTCACCAAAACCCACGAGGTCACACGTGCTGAGAGTGTTAAGGAGCTTTTTTCCAAGTCTGATGTGATCTCATTGCACACCAACCTCAACGAGAAGACTCGAGATATGATCTGTGCGGATTCCATCTCTGGCATGAAGGATGGTGTGATCATTCTCAACTGCAGTCGTGGTGAGGTGGTCAAAACCGATGATCTGGTAGCGGCACTCAAGAATGGCAAGGTCGGCGGATACGGGGCCGACGTATTAGATGTGGAGCCGCCCCCGCCTGAGCATCCACTGCTCAAGGCGCCCAATTGCCTGATCACTCCACACATCGGTTCGCGCACCTACGAGAGTGTGCAGCGTCAGGCCATGATGGCAGCCACCAACTTACTCAGGATGCTTAAAGGTGAGAAGCCACTGGCCCAGGTCAATGATGTCGACATGCCAGTAGCTCTGCTCTGATCCCAATTTTCCAAGTCATGTCTGAAACCCTACATGTCGTATCTGAGGAGCAGCACAACAAGCTGGTTGCCGCCGTTTACCGCAAGCGTGGCTATGCGGCCAAGGAGGCTGAGCAGGGAGCCCGTTTCTGTGCCGAGGCCGCCCGTCATGGCATTCGCACTCACAACGCAATCAAGGCACTGCACCTCGATCACCTTTTCGGCGCCGGTGTCGGTGGATGCCAACCCAAGGCCAAGATCGAAAAGGTGAAAAACCGTTTCCGGGGAGCTCAGGTCTGGAACGCCAACAGGAAACTGGGTCAGGCGACTGCCTATGCCGCCATTGAGGCCGCGATCAAGATGGCAGACAAATACGGTGTGGGCATGGTCTCTGTGGACAATGCCTTCCACTACCTCTGGGGAGGTGGCTACGTGATGGATGCTGCCCGTCGGGGCTACATCGCTTACACCAACTGCACGGCAGCCCTCGCAGAGGTCGTGCCCTTTGGTGGTAAGTATCCCACGCTTGGCACCAATCCCCACAGTTGGGGCTTCCCAACCACCGATGCCGTCGGCTTTCCCATTGTCATCGACTGGGCCACTTCCGTGGTTGCCATGGGCCGCGTTCAGCAATTTGCCCGTGAAGGCAAGGAACTGCCTCCGGGTGCTGCTGTCGATGGGAACGGTGAAATAACCACGGATCCCAACAAGGCCAAGTCGCTGGTGCCCTTCGGTGCCCACAAGGGTTATGGTTTGGCGCTGATGAACGAAATCATTGGTGGCTTTATTGGTGGTTCACTGCCGACCATCCGCAACCGCTGGGACCAGGTGGCTGGCGACAAGGGCACCTGCTGCTTCTTCTTTCAGGTTTGGCATCCCGAAGCCATGAGCTCCGGTGCCTTCGCCAAGGGAAGAAGCCAGAGCGAAAACATCAAGGCGGTGCTCGACGATGTGCTCGGTCACGGCAATGAGAACTGCATCCTGCCCGGACAGTTTGAAGCCCAAGCTGCCACGCGCGCCAAGAAAAACGGCGGACTCCTTTTCTCTGAAGCTGAAATCGACGCCTTCAATGACCTCGCCAAGGAAGCCCGCAAGCGCCGTTGGAAACTGGCCGACTTCAAAGTCGCCGAATAACCAGAAACAAAGTCATGCCCCTGAACATCAAATCCAAAGAAGAATGCGCCTTTGACCAGATTTCGCTCGGCGAGGTCATGCTGCGACTCGATCCTGGTGAAGGCCGCATCCGTACCGCGCGCCACTTCCATGCCTGGGAGGGCGGTGGAGAATACAACACTTCACGAGGTTTAAGGAAATGCTTCGGCCTGAAAACAGCTGTGGTGACCGCCTTCGTCGACAACGAAGTGGGCCATCTGATTGAGGACTTCATCATGCAAGGTGGCGTGGCCACCGACTTCATTGTCTGGCGCGAGGACGATGGCATTGGTCGCTCGGTGCGCAATGGACTCAACTTTACCGAGCGCGGATACGGTATTCGTGGAGCTGTCGGAAATCCCGACCGCGGCAACACCGCCGCATCCCAGCTCAAGCCCGGTGACGTGGATTGGGAGCACATCTTCGGTGCTCTGGGAGTTCGTTGGTTCCACACCGGTGGGATTTATGCGGCGCTCTCTGAGTCTGCCGCTGAGGTGACCTTGGAAGCCGTCAAAGCAGCCAAAAAGCACGGTACCATCGTTTCCTACGACCTCAACTACCGTCCCTCCTTGTGGAAGAGCATCGGAGGTCTCGACAAGGCCCGGGCCATCAATAAGGAGATCGCAAGCTATGTGGATGTGATGATCGGCAATGAAGAGGACTTCACGGCTTCGCTCGGTTTTGAAGTGGAGGGTGTGGACCACAATCTCACCAACATCGAACTGGATGCCTTCAAGGCCATGATCGAAACCGCGGTGAAGGTTTATCCCAACTTCAAGGTGGCTGCGACCACGCTACGTGGCGTGAAGACCGCTACCGTGAACGATTGGTCGGCCATCCTCTGGCACGATGGTGAGTTCCACGAATCCCGCAAATACCCTGATCTTGAAATCCTCGATCGTGTCGGCGGCGGTGACTCTTTTGCCTCTGGAGTGCAGTTTGGCTTCCTCGAGCACAACGATGCTGGTCAAGCCGTTGAATACGGTGCGGCCCACGGTGCGCTCGCTTCTACCACTCCCGGTGACACCACCATGGCCACCCGCACGGAAGTGGAAAAAATCATGGGTGGCGGTGGCGCTCGTGTCGTGCGCTGATTTTTTAATTACCTCCCAACAAGCCAATATTATGTCTGAAGAACTCTCCGATATCGGACTCATCGGCCTCGCCGTCATGGGTCAGAACCTAGCCCTCAACATCGCCGACCACGGCTTCAAGATTTCTGTATACAACCGCACGACCTCAAAGATGGAAGAATTCGTGGCCGAAAACCCCGATACTCCCGGTGGTTTGGTTGGCCAGGCCACCCTTGAAGAGTTTGCTGCCAGTCTCAAGCGCCCCCGCCGTGCCGTGATCATGGTTCAGGCCGGTGGGCCCACCGATGCGGTGATCGATGCCTTGACCGAAGTCTTCGAGCCCGGTGACATCATCATTGATGGCGGCAACGCCAAATGGACCGATACCATACGTCGTGAAAAGGAGCTTAAGGAAAAGGGTTTTCTGTTCATCGGTAGCGGGGTTTCCGGTGGTGAGGAGGGAGCACGCTTTGGTCCGGCCTTGATGCCCGGGGGTGACAAGGATGCTTACATGCATCTCGAGCCCGTCTGGAATGCCATCGCGGCCAAGGTCGATCCCGAGACCGGCAAGGAACTGAAGGGAGCCGAGCCCGGTAAGCCCATTGAGGGTGGCGTGCCCTGCGCGACCTACATTGGCTCCGACGGTGCCGGCCACTACGTCAAGATGGTGCACAACGGCATCGAATACGGCGACATGCAGATGATCTGCGAAGCCTACGATCTCATGAGCCGCCTGCTTGGCATGTCGGCCCCCGAAATCGGCGAAGTCTTCAAGAAATGGAACGCTGGCGTGCTCGACAGCTTCCTCATCGAGATCACCGGCGAGGTGCTCTGCCAGAAGGACCCGGCCACGGGTGCCGATCTGGTCGACATGATTCTCGACACCGCCGGCCAGAAGGGCACCGGCAAGTGGACCAGTGTGAGCGCACTCGACATGGGTGTGCCCGCGCCGACTGTCGCCGAGGCCGTGTTTGCACGCTGCATTTCCGCGGTGAAAGAAGAGCGCATGGCAGCCAGCAAGATTCTCAGCGGGC
>JAURCU010000073.1 GCA_030828305.1 Luteolibacter sp. | reverse complement strand
AGGCTTACGCTTTGCGGCCTTTTTCTTGGCGGGGGCTTTTGCTTTGGTTACCTTTTTCTTGGCGACCTTTTTCTTTTTAGCGGTTTTTTTCGCAGCCATAGTTCTATGTCGTTGGAGTTCGCGTTCTATTGTTGTTTTCTCTTCCGGTGTAAGATTACCGGTGGAGAGTATTGCGAGGACGGCCTCACCGAGGCGGCCCCCAAAAGCATTGATCAAATATTCCTGTGTCGCTCGGCGGATAATGGATTGTTTGGAGTGAATGGCGCGGTAGCGGTGAGCTCTCCCGATGCGTTGGCGTTTGACCAGATTCTTGCGCTCCAGGTTCTGCATGATGGTGAGTACCGTGGTGTAGGCGCGCGCCCTTCCGTCGGGTAGTGACCCATGTACGGCAGACACCGTAGAAGGCCCCTCGTGCCATAAGACTGATAGGGCCTGTAGCTCGAGGTTGGATGGTTGGATGGATTTTGCCATGCAGGATAAATCATGCTATGGAAGTGAATAAAACGTATTTCTTAAATAAACGTCAAGATGAAACGTATCAATTTTTACGCACTCTTTTTGAGCTATTTTTTGACCTCAATCAGAATTGTTTCTAACTACCATGAAAGTAGTAGTTAAAAAAGATTTTTTGATTTGGTTTCAGAAATCCGCATTCGCATCGGGGCGCTTCATTTCCGGTGCAAGTTTTTGAAGCGCGCGCCAGAACTGCAGGTCGGTCGGATCACCGCTAAAAAGAACCCGGCCTTCGTGGCTGATCAATGCCATGCTTGGGAGACTTTGTATGCGCAGCAGTCGGCCGATTGAATCCTCATCGGGATCCACCAGCCATTGTCCGTGCTTACCCTTGTTGTATGGTTCAATGACCTCGCTTGCTGCCGGGCTTCGTTGTGCGCACAGTGAGACCACGGCTATGTTGTGACTGATCAGGCTTTGTGCCGTGCTCGCGAAGTCTTCCATGGAGATGACGGATTCACGGCTATGTGGTGACCAAAAGTGAATCAACAGGGCCTTGCGCCCATCGATCAGGCTTTTGAGGGTTATCGGCGGGCTGCCGTCCAAGGATGCGAGGCGTTGCTTCAAATCGAACGCAATGGCCTTCATGGCCTCATCGTGGCGCAGGCGCTCGATGTGCGGGGCAAATGCGGCGGCCTGGCGGGGCCCGAGCCAGAAAGCCTCCTTGATGTGTTTCTTGAATCCTTCCTGGTCGCCCTTGTCGAGGGCGTGGATGGCTTTCACGTATTCCACGACAGAGAGCCAGTCTTCCTTGACAGCAAAGATTGCGGAGTCCTCCAACCTGAAGTGTTCGCGTTGGGTCAGGAACTCCGGAAGCATGGCCGCAATGGCGGAGTCCTCGAGCATGTCGACATGATAGAGGAAGCGCGCTTCGAGAATGGCCTGATCACTCACACCGTTCTTTCTGGCTGCCACGATGGCGGCTTCAAGATCTTTGAGCGGTCCCCGCTCGGAGAGCAGAATGTCGAGCGCGGCCTCACGCTTGTGCTGCGCCGGGGTGGACTCTTGCGAGTTTGCAATGCCGCAACCAACCAGCAGCGCGCAGAGAATCAGCGGGAGGTTGCGCGGGTGCATCCGCTCAGTTGCCGGGGATGCTCAGCATCTGGCCCACGCGCAGCAGGTTCGGGTTGCTGATGTTGTTGGCGTCAATGATGGAGCGCATCGAGACGTTGTGGCGCTTGCTGATCTTGGAGAGGGTATCGCCGCGCTGCACGGTGTAAGTGATGGTATTGGTAGTGGGGTTGGCTGCGCCTCCGTCCTCGTAGTCGGCGGGCACATCGTAGAGTGAACCATCGGGGCTGCTCTCCAAGCCGGCATCCGGGTAGCCGTAAAGATTGCCGGTATCATACGGGTCCTTTTGTGTGGGTGCGCAGGACGCGAGGGCAAAAACGAGGACAGCGAGGGAGGTGGAGGCGAGGGTCTTGAAGGTCATGGTCGGATTAGATGGAAGTTCTCCAATTTGAACGCAGTGCACCCCACTGTTTATTCAACTTTTCTTAATTTACAATCTGAAAAAGCCTTCCGCTGCCGCGTTGGTGTGTGCCGCTAGCTCTTGCAGTGATTCACCACGCGCCTGTGCCAGGCATTCGGCCACATCGCGGGTATAGGCGGGTTGATTGCGCTGACCGCGGTGGGGTACCGGCGCCAGATAGGGCGAATCGGTTTCAAGCATGAAACTGCCAGCTGGGCATTGGCAGGCACATTCCAGGACCTTCCCGGCATTCTTGAAAGTCGCCACCCCACCAAAGGACACGAGTCCTCCCAGTTCAATGACCTGTTTGGCGTTTTGCCATGGGCCGATGAAGCAGTGGAAAACCGCCCGCACTTGTTCGTGATGCTTGCGGTAGATCTCAAGTGCGTCGCGAAAGGAGGCGTCTCCTTTTTTGTCTCGGGTGTGAATGACCACTGCAAGGCCCCGCTGGCCAGCGGCTTCGAAGTGCAGGTCGAGAAAATCACGCTGGCGCTGATGATAGTCCTCTTCACTCCAGCCATGGGGTGCGGGGTGGTAATAGTCCAAACCGGTTTCACCAATTGCACATACCCGCGCATCCTCCGCGAGCCTGGCGATCTGGCTTACCGCATGATCGGGGGCTTCATGCACATCGCAGGGATGGATTCCGATGGCAGCGTGTATGGCGGGGTGATTTGCCAGCTCAAGATTGGCTTCCAGGTCCTCGAGACAGGTGGCGAGCGTGACCATGCGACTCACGCCATTGTCGATGGCACGCTGGATGATGTTTTGCCGCTCATCATCCTGGAAGTGTTGTGATGCGAGATGGCAGTGGGAGTCGGTCAGCATCCTTGGGTGGCTTTGAGAAGTTGTTCCACTTTGTCGAAGTCCTTTAAGCCTGGTGAGCATTCTGCGCCTGAGGCAATATCGAGGGCGACCGGGTGCACGGTTTTCACCGCATCGGCAGCATTGTCCGGAGTGATGCCGCCCGCCAGGATAATGGGCAGTTTGGGATGATGCCGCTGAAACTCGAGCGCGGTATTCCAGTCGAATCTTTCTCCGGTTCCCCCATACACACCCGGAGCATGAGCGTCCATCAGCAGAGCGGAGGCGCCATAATCTGAGGCTTGATCCAGATGTTGTGCGCTGCCAACCCCGATGGCCTTGATGAAGGGCAGTTTGGCATCGCGGTAAGGGGCGGCTTGTGCGGGACTCTCATCACCATGCAACTGGATGATATCGATGTAGCCCTCGTGAACGAGCTTGATCGCGGATTCGGCATCAGCATTGACGAAGACACCCACCCGGAGAATGCGGTTGGCGAGAGCTTTGAGCCAGCCTGCTCGGCCAGGATCAAGATAGCGCTTGGACTTGGGCCAGAAATTGACGCCAAGGCCGTGGACGCCGAGTTGCACCAAGCGTTGCCCCTCTTCGGCAAGGGTCACCCCGCAGATTTTCAGGGATACGGAGGCCGGGTCGAGAAAGCGCTCAAGCGGAGTCATGGCAGTAGTCTATCGGCAGATTTCGCGATCAACAATCTTGTAGATTGATTGCATTGGCCACCGGGCTAGTCTGGCAGACGTGATTGGTCCTCCAAACAAGCCGGCCGGATCCATGTGGTCCGTTGCGAGTTCGGCTCTGCTGCATGGATGCACCGTGCTCTTTGCGCTGATTGCCGCGACCCTTCTGGGTCTGATCGGCCAGCTGGACGGCCTGCTTCATGGTTGGCTCAGTGGCATGATGGGCGAAAGCTATGAGCAGACTTTGCCTGGCTTTATCCAGTGGCCGATGACGATAATGATTGCGTTCGGTCTTCCTCTGCTACTGCTCTGTTGCGATCATGCGTGGCAACGCTACACCTTGTGGTTCTCCAGTCTCGCGATTCTGAGTCTTTGGGCTCCGGTTCTCTGCTTGGCGGCATACAGGCCAACGATTTCTCTGATATGGCTGGCGGCACTGGGCGCCGGCTTGCTGGTGGTGCTTCAACTCGCAATCAATGCACGCAAGCAGCTTTCTTGATTCTGTATGCTGAACTTTTACTGTGTGTGGCCAGTGAGAAGGGAGGCCTACTTGGTGTGTTGGACGAATTCAGGGAAACGTCGGGCCGGTCATTGAAATCGCTGCGTTCTTGCCCGATCATGGATGTTCATCCACTCTCTCATAACGCTTTGCTACATTCCTCCAACATCCCACAACCTCTCCATCAGGAATTCGCGCGTACGACCCTGTCATGAAACGAGCCGACTTTCCCCAACCCGTTCGCGACCTTATCGCCGAGCTCAAGCAGCTGCCCGGTGTGGGTCCGCGTTCAGCCGAGCGTATTGCTGTATGGCTGCTGCAGAATCCCAAGGCGAATCCGCAGCAAATTGCCAAGGCGCTTTGCGATGCTGATGAGCGCATCGAGGCCTGTCCGGTCTGTGGATTTTTTGCCACTGCGGAGGGCTGTGATGTCTGCAACGACGCGGGCCGTGAGGATCACTGCCTTTGTGTGGTTGAGCAGGCAACCGACGTGCTACCCATCGAGCGCTCAGGCGCGTTTCGTGGGCGCTATCACTGCTTGGGTGGAAAACTGTCTCCCTTGGACCGCATTACTCCGGAAGATCTGCGCATTGCGCAACTGCTGCGGCGACTGGAGGCAATGGAAGAACAGGTGGAGGTGATTCTGGCACTTGGCTCTGACGTCGAAGGCGAGGCTACCGCCAATTATCTTGCTGACTTACTGCGTCAGCGCAGCTGTCGCCTGACGCGCATCGCCCAAGGGCTGCCAGCGGGCGGCGGGCTTGAGCATGCGGATGAGCTCACTCTCATGCGCGCGCTTCAGGGTCGTCGAGCTCTCTGAGTAAACGAGCTGCATGACCCAAAACAACAATGCAGATGCCCAATCTTGCCCACAATCCTCGGGTCCGGGCACCGCGCAGAATTCAGAATCAAAGCCCATTATTTTGGCTGAGGATTTTTCAGAATCGCTCCAATGTGGCCTGCATCCGTGCCCGATTATAGCGCTGCACCAGGATGCAGGGCAGGTTGGCAGCCAGTGCGTAGGCAACAATGATCCCGTTTGCCCACCACGGATTCCATAGAGCGAAGAGTGGGATGAAGGCCAGCGCGCACCAATGGCAGAGTTCGCCGCGCCAGGTCTCAACCATGAAGCGTTGAATGTATTCGGGGCTGCGTTGCTGGAGCTTAGCCTTGGAAAAGCCGCCACCCAGCCAGCTCGCTCCATCCGGAAGGCGGTCTTTCCACCTGCGTATGGCAAAACTGCGGTCATAGAAATGGCCGCCGGTCTCGAAGCCCAGTGCACGTGGAGGGTGCAGGCAATTGAGCGGCAGACGGGTCCAGGCCCAGGCCAGTCCCAATTGGATGATGGGCCAACCCAGCGCATTGAGGGTCACGATCCAGACAATGGGCAGCTCAAGAAGCATCGGAGGTGTTAAACTGACGTCCTTTCCATGTGACCTGCTTGCCGCCCTTGATCGCGGAGCGTGAAAAAATGCAGAAGAAACAGAGTAGGGGTAGGGGGTAGATCACGGCGCTTAGCAGGGAAAAGGCGCCTACCTTGCGACTGAGAACCGCAAGTTGGATGGCAAAAGCGAGGTAGATTAGCAACCAGACCGGTGAGAAGTCGATCGCCAGAGAGAGGAAGGCGCTCATCAGTCCGACCATCCATAAGATCATCAACAACATGGTATGGGGCGGGGTGCTGCCAGCACCCGACGCAAAGCCCTTGGTCCAGCCTTCGATCAATTGAGTCGGGCCTTGCGGATACATCCGGAAATTGATGATGCCACGACCCGGAATACTGCGCACCGCGATGCCCTTCTCGATCAGATGATCGCGCAGCTTGAGATTTTCGAGCACTTCACCCTTCACTGCCTTATGTCCGCCGCTCTTCTGGTAGTCTTTGGCTGAAATCAGGAGACATTGGCCAAATAGGCCGTCGGGAACGGTGCCCGCGACCATTGCGAGATTGAAGAACAGTGAGCCCGACTCGTAGGACTCCTCGATCTGATGCCAGGGGCCGGCGGCGAGCGCACCCGACTTGTAAAGGCCAACCAGATTCTTGAAGCCGTGGTCCTCCAGCCAGGTGTCGGCATCCAGGAAGAGTAGGGTCTCGCCTTTGGCCTGCTCAGCACCCTGGTGGCAGGCCCAGGTCTTGCCGCGCCAGCCTTTGGGTAGTGGTTTGGAAGGAATGACCCGGGCACCCATGGCTTCGGCGATTTCCGCGGTTTTGTCCTCGGAGTGATCGTCCACGACCAGCAGTTCCAGAGGCCAGACACGCTGGGCGCGAATCGAGTGGATCAGGCGTGGCAGGTTTTTGGCTTCGTTGCGGGCTGGCACGATCATGCTGACCTTGCCGGGGTCGGCTTCACCAGCCTCATCAAAAGTGGGCGCGTTGAGTCTGGGGCGCAGCCACCAACCCAGTGTCCAGAGTGCCAGCAGGATGGGAATCAGAACATACATTGCAATGCTGGGCGTCATCATTGCCTCTAATGAGCCACTCGGAAATAAAAAACGGGAGACTCCGCGAGGAGCTTCCCGTGTGAGTGGATTGCGGCTTTTCGCCTACTTGAGCTTCACGGTGAGCTTCTCGGCAGTCTCGATGACGACGCCATCCACGCCCCGGAGCATTTCCTTGGCAGCGGCCGGGCTTTCGGGTGGGCCTTTCATGAATTCCTGGAACTTGTCTTCCTGTGCAATGAGCTTGCCAAAATCCACGTCCATGATGGTCACCTTATTGGCTTCGGTGTGCTCGGCGTTGGTTTCGGCGATGCCACCTGGGAATTCGAGTTTCAAGCTGATGCGCATGTCACCCATCATTTGCTTGGCCATCATCAGACCGCTTTCGTCGATGGCTTCTTTGGGAGCTTCTGCATCTTCTTTGGGCTTTTCATGCTTGTTGTTGATGGTCAGCAACCCGTCTTTGTAGCTGATGTCGAGCGGTTCCTTTTCTTTATCCTCTTCAGGACCACCGCCCAGACTCTGGCCAAAGGCGTATTTGAGCTTGTTGATGTCCTTGAATGCATAAGTGACAACCATTCCCTTCTTTCCGCCCTCATTGAGAGGTTTGATATCCTTTAAACTGACGCCATCGCCCATGTTTGGGGCACTCTTTTCGGCTTTGGCCTTTGCCTGGGCAATCATCTGGGCAAGCGGGTCTCCGGCTTCTCCTCCGGCAGCACCGATCATGGCGAGCATCTGGGCGCCAAAGGTAGTGGTCTCGGTGATTGTGCCACTACCGTCCTTGTTCAGGCTCAGCGTGGTTTCTTGCTGCAGGCAACTGGTAGTGAGGAGGGTCAGTGCCGCTGCACCGAGAATGGGAATTAACTTTTTCATGGTGGCCAAAGCACACAAGATTTGGTTCGCCGACACAATTACAAGATTGGGGCAATTGTCTAAAAAACTCACATTCTGATCTCTTGATTTGAAGAAGAACCCCGAAGACGATGGGCATGTGGCTATCCTGCGCGCAATCAAACTCACCTCGGCCATCGCGGCGCTTGTCCTCTTTTTCATGCCATGGATCGACATCCAGTGCTCAGGCAAGAGTCTGGCCACCCAGACCGGAATCCAGACCATCACCGGCATGGCCACGCCGTCCGAAGAGATGAAGCCCAAGCGGGACCGCTCCGAGCAAGGGGATCAACTAGGTACAGCCACCCTTGCGGCTATTGCCATCTTTGCTCTCGGAATGGCGATTATCTGTCTTCTGGTGTCACTGCTCAACAATAAGACAAGGCCGGACGTATTGGGCTCAGCCTTGTGTGGCGTGGCGCTGCTATGTCTGTTGCTTCAGTTGGGTCAGGGCTTTCCGGTGAAAGAGGAATTGATTGGGCAGATTTCCTCCGATCAGGCCAGCAATGAAGCCGATTCAGGTGGCTCTCTGGCAATGTTCATGGTTTCCAACATCGAGATCAAGGTATTGCCCGCCCTGATGATGACGTGTGTTCTGATGGGAATTCCGGTGCTCTTGCATGTCAGTGTCTTGCTGCTGAAATCCGAACTGGCAAGACGGGGTGAGCGCATCGCGCTTGTTTCCAGAAACTAAGAACAAACGCCATCCCACGCCACCACCTTCTTGGCCACGTTCTGGCCACACAGCACCACCATCGGCATGCCGCCTCCAGGATTCACCGAACCGCCGACAAAGAATAGGTTGGGGTACTTTGCGCTCTGTTTGGGGGCCTTGAAGGCGAGGTTCTTGAAACGGTCGCTGACCACTCCGTATATCGAGCCCTTGTTGGAGTGGTATTGCTCGCGGATGTCGAGTGGCGTCCAGAAATGCTCGAAGACGATGTGCTTGCGCAGGTCGGTCAGGCCCATGCGCTCGAGTTTGTCGAGCACTCGCTCCTTGAGTGCCCCGTAGTCCTCGCGGGTAAGGGGATTGTCATCGTCGATGTAGGGGATGTGCGGCAGGATCTTGAGGCAATCGCAGCCTTCGGGTGCCACGCTCGGGTCGGTGCGTGAGGCAGCCACCAGGTAGATAGTCGGATCGGGTGGCAGCTCATGCTTCTTGAAGACCGTGTGGAAGTGTTCCTTCTGGTGATCCGAGTAAAAGAAGTTGTGATGGGCAAGTTGCTCGTATTTGCGGTCGAGACCGAGTTCGATCACCAAACCCGAGCAGGCGGGCTCGAACTTTTCGAGGCTTTTCATGAAGTCATCGTCCTCGCTGAGTAGCCTCTGGTAGGCGGGAATGACCTCCATGTTGGAGACGATGATGTCGGCCCGGTGGAGTTCACCATTGGCGATGATGCCCGTCACCGTGTCACCTTGCTTGTGAATCTCGCTGACCTCGGAATTGAGCGCCACCTTTACGCCGAGCTCGTCCATCAGCTTTTGTAGGCCAATGGCGATGTTGTAAAGGCCGCCATCCACATACCATAGATCGTAGCGATACTGGATGGTTGGCATGCAATTCATGAAGGCCGGCGAATGATAGGCCGAGCTGCCTACATATTTGATGAAGTAGTCGAAGATGTCCTGCATATGACGCGTTTTGAGAAAACGCTTCACCCCACCATGCATGCTGCGAAAGAGATCGAACTTGAGGAACTTGCCAAGCCCGTAGAATTCGCGGAAGTCGGCGGCAGTGTCCAGGCCCTGTTCGAAGTAGCCCTCATTGGTGAGGTCGTATAGATCCGCGGAGTATTTCAGGAAGCGCTCCACGTTTCCGGGATCCTCCCCGACTTTGCGCGCTTCAGCAGCTTGGATTTCAGGATCGGGATCGAGGTCGACGACCTTGCCGTCCTCAAAGAAGTTGCGCCAGTGGGGGCGGAGTGGCCGGATTGGAATGTAGTCACTCATCTTCTTGCCCGACTTCTCGAAGAGGCGCTCAAAAATGTGAGGCAGGGTGAGAATGGAGGGCCCGAGGTCGAAGGTGTAGCCCTCGGCCTTGAGCACGTTCAGTTTGCCGCCGATCTTGTTGTTCTTCTCGTGGATGATGACCTCGTAGCCCTCTTGGCGCAGCGAAATGGCGGCGGACAGTCCGCCTAGTCCGGAGCCGATGACAATGACTTTCTTGTGGGGCATGAGGCGAGGTGTACTATTTTAATTTGTTGAGCCCAGCCTTCGCGGTCCGATTGTTCGGGCGCTCCGCCAGAGCCTTGCGGAAGTAGTCTCGTGCCTTTGCAGATTTGTGCAACCGGAAGAATGCCTCGCCGATGAAGGCCAGACAGCCGTCTTTGCCCCAAACCGCTTGCTCGGTCTTGTGGGGTATTTTTGTCTCATCCAAGTAGAAGGCCTCGGCCAGTAGCAGCGATTTAAGGGCCTCGAGAACTTCCTTTTCATTCTTGGCGGTTTTCAAGCGACCGACTCCCAGAAGATAATGGACCCGCGGGTTCTTTGGCCCATGCCTGAGGGCAAGTTGCTCATGCATCTTTATTTTTTTGCCGTAACGCATGCCAGTGACCATTCCATCGATCTTCATGCCGTAGAGCGTGCCAAGCATGGCGTGGGCTTCGGCTTGGGATTCATCCAGTTCAACGGCTTTGTTCAGGGCGGCCAGGGCGGCCTCACGCTCTCCAACTGCTGCGGCACGCAAGTGGGGAGTCTGGAGGCGGCTCTCGATCTGGAGCATGCGGTGGAAGTGGGCGGTGCCGAGCCAGCTGTGCGCGGCGGCGGATTTCGGGTCAGCCATCACAGATTGCTTGAAGTCGCGGGTCGCATTCCAGAACTTGGCACTATCCCAGTTGCGGTATGCATCGCGGAAGGTGGTCACCCCTTTCTCTAGAGGGGTGGCCTGCAACAGCGTGGAGCCGGCGAAAAACAGAATTGCAAGTTTGCCAATCATTCCTTGCGTCAGACTGGAACCATCAGAGGATAGGGACAACAGCAATTTCCATTTTGAAGGCCATTCTCGACCACCAGCGCAAACGCTTACAAAGCGGAAGGACTCGATCGCTTAGCGCGCGACGCGAAATTCTGGGTCGTCTGCGTGATCGCATCGAGCTCCATCAGGATGAAATCCTAGAGGCTCTGATGGACGATATCGGGAAGGGAGCTGTCGAGGCCTACGCCTCTGAAGTGGCCTATGTGCTGGGCGAGATTCGCCACGCCCTCAAGCACCTCAAGGCATGGTCAAAGCCGCAAAAGCGAAATACCCCACTTAGCCTCTGGCCGGCCAAGTCCATGGTCCAACCCGAGCCTTATGGCGTGTGCCTGATCATTGGCCCATGGAACTACCCCTTCCAATTGCTCTTCACGCCACTGGTCAGCGCACTGGCCGCCGGCAACACCGCGGTGCTCAAGCCCTCCGAACACGCTCCACGCACGGCTGCCCTCGTGGCGCGCATCGTGCAGGAGGGTTTTGACGAGGATCAAGTCGCAGTGGTCACCGGAGACGCCGAAGTTTCCAGGGAATTGCTCGAGCTGCATTTTGACAAGATCTTCTACACCGGGGGCACTCAGGTAGGACGTGCCGTGATGCGGGCTGCCGCCCGTAATCTCACTCCCGTTACCCTGGAGTTGGGAGGCAAGTGTCCCTGCATTGTGGCGGGCGATAACGATTTGGAAGTCACCGCGCGCCGCATCGCCTGGGGCAAGTTCATGAATGCGGGCCAGACTTGTGTGGCACCCGACCATCTCTGGGTCAAACGCGGCCAGGCGGACGGCTTGATCGAGATGCTGCGTGAAGCGATTGCCCTGTTCTACGACGGCGACCCCGAGGCCAGCAGCGATTATGGCCGCATCATCAATGCTCACCACTTCGATCGGCTCACGGGCCTTCTTGAAGGATCCAAGATCGAGATTGGTGGCGAACACAAACGCGAGCAGCTTCATTTCGCGCCAACCGTTGTCCGGCTCGACGACCTCCATCACCCACTGATGCAGGAGGAAATCTTCGGGCCCATTCTGCCCGTGATCGAATACGACTCCATTGCCGAGGTGGTCGAGTATCACCAGAAGCATCCCACTCCTCTCGCACTCTACCTGTTCAGCGAAGACGAGTTGCTCATCAAGCGGTTGCTTGCGGAGATTCGCTCGGGTGGGGTGTGCATCAACGACACCCTCAGCCATCTGCTCAACCGCAATCTGCCCTTCGGGGGGCTTGGCGAGAGCGGCATGGGCAGTTGCCACGGCAAAGCGGGCTTCGAGGCCTTCACGCATCAGCGCGCAATCATGAAGCGCAAGCTGAGTCCCGATCCCAAGCATCGCTATCCGCCGATCACGCTGAGTCTGAAAAAGCTCAAGCGCATCCTGAAGTGGTTTGGGGAAGGGTGAGCGGCTGCGCCGCTCGTTCTTGGTTCTTGGGTTCTGCTGGGTTGAACCGCACCCGTCCGTCTGAGGTGGAAAGACGCCAAGTTCGCCAAAGGGCTCAAAGTTGGCCTGAAAGGCCGCTGCTGAGGACCGCGAGCTTCAGCTCGCCCCGGAGAATCTGGAACGTCGAGATGTGACGCGCCATAGGCGTTGCCACCATCGGCTGGTTCGCTACTGTGGTCCCTATTTTCGGCTATTTTCGAACAACTCTGAAGAAGGTGTTCGACTGGCTGATTGGTCTTGCCCAACTCATTCTTTCTCCGGTCCCAGTTAAAATACCTCCAAGATCTGCCCATTCGGATAGCGAGTCTGAAAATTGTATTTGATACTGCGCATTAAGTTCCGAGTCCCAGTTCAATATGTAGTTTGTTCCATCTGTTCCGGATGAGATGTTTCCAGAGAGTGGACTAATCGTATTCTCAATTTTGTATTTCTTAACTACACTTCCTTCGGAGAAAATTAAAAGGCTAGGGTCGATGTTGAAAACTGAGTCGTTCCCCCCATTTGAATCTGAGGAATCTGCGGGTA
>JAURCU010000072.1 GCA_030828305.1 Luteolibacter sp. | reverse complement strand
CGGCGGCCAGGAAGTCCTCGGGAACCATGATGCGTTGATGACTATCGACATCAATTCCGAGCTTCTGGTTGATCTTGTATCGGCCAACGCGGGTTAGATCGTACTTCTTGGGATCGAAGAAAAGACGTTTGAGGAGTGCTCTGGAGTTGGCAGCGGTCGGGGGATCGCCGGGGCGCAATTTGCGGTAAATGTCCTTGAGCGCACTTTCCTCGTCGGTGGCGGGATCTTTACGCAGACTCTTGAGAAGAATTTCGTCCTCGCGGCCGTCGATGACCTCGACGCTCTTGTGGCCGAGTTCGATGAGTTGTTGGACGATGCCGTTGGTGAGTGGCTCGTAGGCCTTGGCCACCACCAATTCTCCATCGAGAATATCCTCGAAGGGCACCTTGTGACCGAGTTCAGACTCATCAATCTTGGCGCTCAGCTTGAGCGGCTCGATTTTGTAAAAGTGCGAGACGATGTCGCGGTCGGTGGGGTAGCCAAGCACCCGTAGGAAAGTGGTGGCAAGGAACTTGCGACGACGGCGGCGGCGGTCGAGATAGACGTAGAGCAAGTCATTGGTGTCGAACTGCACTTCCAGCCAAGAGCCGCGGTCAGGAATGATGCGGAAGGAATGGAGCAGCTTGCCGTTGAGATGCTGGGAGGTTTCAAAGCAGATACCCGGAGAGCGGTGCAGCTGGGAAACAATCACGCGCTCGGCGCCATTGATGATAAACGTACCGCGGCGGGTCATCATGGGCAACTCACCCATATAGACGCGCTCTTTCTTGGTGCCGGTCTCATCTTTGAGTTTGAAGGTCACGTAGAGCGCGGCGCTGAAGCTCTCGCCGCTGCGCAGCGCATCCAATGAGGTGATCTTGGGATCCTCGATGTCGTAACTGACGAAATCGAGCTCAATGGCTTCATCGTAGCTCTTGATCGGAAAGACTTCGCCAAAGACGGCCTGCAGACCGGTTTCCTCGCGACTGGAGGGAGCGGTGTCTTTTTGGAGGAACTCGTCATACGAGCGGCTTTGAACCTCAATCAGATTGGGGGGTTCGATGACTTCTTCAAATTTCCCGAAGTAGAGACGTTGCGCCATGGTTTCGTGGGGTATTCTGCTGACAAATTGCGCCTGAGCCAGAGGAGCTGAGGCAAGGTGATGTGATTTTCGATTTCAGTTGGGAGGATGGGAGTCCTCACGCTCGGAATCGACTCGAACGCCATGAGATGGCATGGCGCTCGAGTCGGTGCCGGATTTGATTTGTGGATGGATAAATTCCCAGGGTGGTCGTGTGGGCCCGCTTTGCGGGTGCCACCCTGGGAAAAAATCCGGTCGTGATTACTTGAGTTCGACCTTGGCACCAGCCTCTTCGAGAGCCTTTTTGGCTTCTTCGGCGGCGTCCTTTGCGGCGCCTTCGAGGATAGTTGCGGGTGTGCTCTCGACGAGCTTCTTGGCATCGGCAAGGCCGAGACCAGGAGACACGCCACGAACCGCTTTGATGACAGCGATCTTGTTAGCACCGCCATCGGTCAGAACGACGTCAAATTCGCTCTTCTCTTCTGCGGCTGCACCACCGGCGTCACCACCAGCAGCGGGAGCAGCAGCAGCAGCAACAGGTGCAGCAGCGGAAACGCCCCAGGCTTCTTCCAGTTGTTTCACGAGGTCGGCAGCTTCCAGGACGGTAAGCTTGCCGAGTTCTTCTACGAGGTTATCGATGTTAGCCATTGTTTTTTCTCCTTGTTCGGTATCGTCGCCTGAAGAGCCTCTTCAGATTTCAGTGCGGCAGCTACCGCCCCGACGAGGAACCATTGGTTTGGGTGCCAGCCCGGAGAGGCCGGCACCATCCGTTCAAATTCTTGTTTATTGTTCGTTTTTGTATTTTGCCTGAATGACGCGAGCCAGCGAGGCGGCAGGCTCGTTGAGCGTGCGCACCAACTTGGAGGCGGGGGCATTGATGGTGGAAAGCAGCTGAGCCAGCAGCACTTCGCGAGCAGGCAGCTCGGCGATGGCCTTGACCTGGGATCCGTCGAGCAGATCGCCATCGAGAACGCCCAACTTGATGGAGGGCTTCTTGAATTCACTCTCGAAGTTCTTGAGAACCTTGGCAGCAGCAGCCACATCGGATTCACCGGTCACAAAAGCGGTCTGACCGACCAACTGGTCGCCTGTATCAGGAAGACCAGCTTCGGCAAAGGCCTTCTTCATGTAGCTGTTCTTGGTCACATGACACTCTGCACCGCTGTCAGCGAGGCGTGCACGCAGCTCCGAAAACTGGGGAACGGTCATACCGGTGTATTCCACAACCAACACAAATGGAGAGGTGTTGATGCGATCCAGCAGGCCCTTGATGATGATTTCTTTAACGGGGTTCATGGTCTTGGGTGGTTTGCCGGGTTAGGCAGTGGTGGTGTAAGAGCTGGAATCCAGAGGGACACCCGGGAGCATCGAGGCTGTCAGGGTCACGGATTGGATAAAGTTGCCTTTGGCGGACGCTGGCTTGGAACGAGCCACACTGTCGAGCATGGCTTGGGCATTTTCCTGAAGCTTCTCAGCTTCGAAGTCGGCCTTGCCAATGGCAGCGGCGATGTTGCCATTCTTGTCGAGCTTGTAATCGACGCGACCAGCCATCACAGCTTGCACAGCCTTGGCTGTATCGTCGGTGACCGTGCCAGTCTTGGGGTTGGGCATCAGGCCACGGGGACCGAGCACACGGGCGATCTTGCGAACCTCAGCCATGGCATCGGGAGTCGCGATGGCGGCATCGAAATCGGTATAGCCAGCCTTGACCTTTTCGATCAGATCTTCGTAACCAACTTCAGTGGCTCCAGCCTTCTTGGCCTCTTCAGCGGCAGCACCCTGGGCAAACACAATGACTCTGACATCCTTGCCAGTGCCGTGGGGCAGAGCAACCGAACCGCGGACCATCTGGTCGCTCTTGCGGGGATCCACACCGAGACGGAAGGAGAGGGTCACAGTGGGGTTAAATTGAGGTGCTGGGAATTGTTTCACGGTGCTAATGGCATCCGCGAGTGAATATGCCTTGCCTTCCTCGAGGAGGCTGGCGGCTTTCTGGTATCGTTTGCTTCTGGTTTTGGCCATTGTCTTTGGTGGTTTGCAGTTCGGACGGATCCAGCCGGATGCGGGACCCTCCTGCGGGCGCCCTTCCCTGTCGGTGACAGTTCAGGGCCTGAGATTTGATTACATGCCTTCGATTTCGAGACCCATCTGGCGGGCTGTGCCGGCAAGGATGCGAGCAGCAGCTTCGGGGTCTTTGGTGTTGAAGTCGGGCATCTTGCGCGCAACAACGTCCATCAACTGGGCTTTGGTGATCTTGCCGACCTTGGTCTTGTTAGGCTCACCGGAACCAGAGGCGAGGCCTGCCGCCTTCTTGAGAAGGTTGGCGGCTGGGGGTTGCTTGGTGACAAAGGTGAAGGACTTGTCCTTGAAGACCTGAATCACGCAGGGCAGCACATCACCGGCCTGGGACTGGGTGGCAGCATTGAACTCCTTGCAAAAACCCATGATATTGACACCGGCTTGACCGAGTGCGGGGCCGACTGGCGGCGAGGGATTCGCGCCTCCGGCTGGGATCTGGAGTTTGATGACGGTTTGGACTTCCTTGGCCATGATGATAAGTTGGTGGGTGTATTGGGGGTAAAATGAAATGGATGATGATGCTCGCTGAATAATTCTGCAGTGAGGTTGCTTCCTTGGTGGGCGGGTTACTCCCTTTCCACCTGCCAGTATTCGAGTTCAACTGGAGTGCTACGACCGAAAATGGTCACCGAAACGCGAAGTTTTCCGCGCTCGGGGTCGATTTCCTCAACGACACCGTTCTGACTCTGGAACGGACCATCGGCAACTTTGACGGTATCGCCGACCTCGAAGCTGATGGCGGGACGAATGCTCTCCTCGCGCTCCTTGATCTGGGAAAGCATGGCATCGACCTCACGCTGGCGCATGGGAGCAGGCCGGTCCTTGGTGCCGGCGAAGCCGATCACGCCGTCCATCTCCTTGATGAAGAACCAAGTCTTCTCGACGAGTTCGTTGTCCTCGGTGCTGAGGTAAATGTTGGCGATGATATAGCCGGGGAAAAACTTGCGCTTTGTTTCGGTTTTCTTGCCACGGCGGATTTCGGAAACCATTTCGGTAGGCACCAGCACCTCGCGGATATACTCGGTCATGTCCTCGGACTCGGCATTGCGCAGAATGCGGTCGCGGACTTTCTGTTCCTGACCGGAGAGCACGTGGATCACGTACCACTGGTCGGGGAATGACTTGGTTTCAGACATGATAGTTGGGGAGAGAAATCGGTTGTAGAGATTTATGGCCTGTAGTGAGAATCAGCGGCCCAGATTGGTGAAGAAACCCACCACTGCGACATGGATGAAGTCCCAAAGTTGGACAAAACCAGCGAGCAGGATCATCGCGATCAGCACCACGATCGTGGAGTCAACCAGGGTCTTGAACTTCTTGAGCCCCTTGATCTTGGGATCAGATTCCCATGGCCAGCTTGCCTTGCGCAGCTCGCCTTTCACTTCGCCAAGGAAGCCTGTGAGTTTGGAAAACATGATGTGGTAGACGGTGGGGTTCGGAAGTGTTTGGAGGAGGAGTGGCACGGGAGGTGAGACTCGAACTCACAACCAACGGTTTTGGAGACCGCTACTCTACCAATTGAGCTACTCCCGTATGTATGTGGGTAATTATCTAGTTGTGTTGAGGGACTCCCTTATTGAGGCGACTTTGGGGCACCCCGTTTTGCAGGGTGCCCCGTGAGTCACACGCACCCGGCTATTCCAGTGAGGAAAAACCGGAGCGCGAAAGCTTGTCGCTTAGTCGAGGATCTCGCCAACGCGACCGGCACCAACGGTGCGGCCACCTTCACGGATTGCGAAACGCATGGTCTGCTCCATGGCGACTGGGGTGATGAGCTCGACTTCGAGATTCACGTTGTCACCGGGCATCACCATTTCTACGCCGTCGGGAAGCTTGATGCTGCCGGTCACGTCAGTGGTGCGGAAATAGAACTGCGGGCGGTAGTTACTGAAGAACGGGGTGTGACGGCCGCCTTCTTCCTTGGAAAGAACGTAGATTTCAGCCTTGAAGTTCTTGTGAGGAGTCACCGATCCGGGTTTGGCAATGACCTGGCCACGCTCAACGTCGTCCTTCTTGAGACCACGGATGAGGAGACCCACGTTGTCACCGGCACGACCTTCGTCGAGCAGCTTGCGGAACATTTCAATGTCGGTAACGGTGGTTTTCTGGGTGTCGCGGATACCCACGATTTCCACTTCTTCCATCTTCTTGATGATACCACGCTCGACACGGCCGGTGCAGACGGTACCACGACCTTCAATTGAGAACACGTCCTCGACGGGCATGAGAAAGTCCTTGTCGATTGGACGCTCGGGCTCGGGGATGTATTCGTCGACTGCAGCCATCAGCTTAAGGATGTTGGCCTTCTGGTCAGCGTCGCCCTCGAGGGCTTTGACGGCGGAACCGGAGATGACGGGGATGTCGTCACCGGGGAATTCGTAAGAGGACAGGAGTTCGCGGACTTCCATCTCAACGAGCTCGAGGAGCTCTGCGTCGTCAACAAGATCGACCTTGTTGAGGAAAACCACCAAGGCAGGAACGCCAACCTGACGGGCGAGAAGGATGTGCTCGCGGGTCTGGGGCATCGGGCCGTCAGCAGCAGAGCAAACGAGAATGGCGCCATCCATCTGGGCGGCACCGGTAATCATGTTTTTCACGTAGTCAGCGTGACCGGGGCAGTCCACGTGTGCGTAGTGGCGCTTCTCGGTCTCGTATTCAACGTGTGCGGTGTTGATGGTGATGCCGCGCTCACGCTCTTCGGGAGCGGCGTCAATGTCAGCATATGCTTTCGCAACCGCACCGCCGGTTTCGGCAAGCGTGTTGGTAATTGCTGCGGTAAGGGTGGTTTTGCCGTGGTCAACGTGGCCGATGGTGCCGATGTTGACGTGCGGTTTGTTGCGCTGGAATGCTTCTTTGGCCATGGTGCTTGTTTTTCTGTTTGTGAGACGGTTTTGGTATCGTGATCGCTCTGGAGCTCGCGGGCGGATTTGAACCGCCGACCTCATCCTTACCAAGGATGCGCTCTACCCCTGAGCTACGCGAGCGATGTCAGATGGTGTGCTGCTCCCTTGCACTGGCAAAACACAAGGTCCAAGCCCCCATGTCGTAGGGAATTTGGACGCTGCGAACCTGCAAGTCTGGGGGAAGAGCGGGGGCGGAAGGTGACCAAACTGACTCACCCTGTCAAAAAAAATATACCCAAATTGAAAATTTTCTGATAAACGCCAAAATTTCCCGATTTTACAGGGGAAAATAGGCCTTTACGTTGCTTTACTCGAGACAATTTCGACGCCCCTTGGGTCTCGAAAGCAGATTTTGGAGAAAAAACATCCCTTTTTGGCAGGGAGAGGCCATCACGGGCAGGCATTCTCTTGCCTCGAGCGGTCCCACTGTTTAGTTCTCACCCATTCCCAAAATCATGGCCGCTGATTACACCGAAGAAGACATCAAATCCCTGGACTGGAGAGAGCACATTCGGATGCGCCCAGGGATGTATATCGGTAAACTCGGCGACGGCTCGTCCCCCGACGACGGTCTCTACATCTTGCTCAAAGAGGCCATCGACAACTCGATCGACGAACATATCATGGGCCACGGCAAGGAGGTCCATGTCAACATCGACGAGCAAGGACGAGTAGAAGTCCGCGATTTCGGTCGTGGCATCCCACTGGGCAAACTCTACGATTGCGCAGCACAGATCAACACCGGAGCCAAATACGACAGCGAGGCTTTCAAGAAGTCGGTGGGCCTCAACGGCGTTGGCATCAAAGCGGTCAACGCCTTGGCCGATTTTTTCGAGATCCAGGCCTGGCGCGATGGTCAGACCAAAGCCCTCGAGTTTTCCCGTGGCGAGTTGACCGTGGACATGAAGAATCCACGCAAGGATGCTCAGGACAACGGTACCCGCCTGGCCTTTGAGATCGACCGCGAGATTTTCCCAAAAAAAGCGCGCTTTCGCGAAGCCATCGTCGAGAAGATGTGCCGTTACTACTCTTATCTCAACCCGGCACTGACCATCCGCTTCAATGGCAAAAAGTTCCGGGCCAAGGAGGGGCTACTCGATCTGCTGCGTGAGGAAATGGAGAGCAGCGCGCTCTACGAGCCCATCCATCTTGTCGGCAAGGATATCGAAATTGCTTTCACCCACACCGTGGAGAGCAGCGAGGAATACTACTCATTCGTCAACGGCCAGAACACCTCCCAGGGCGGCACCCACCTTGCAGCTTTCCGCGAGGCCATGGTCCAGGTGGTGCGCGGTTTCTACAAAAAACAATACGATCCCTCCGACATCCGCGCCGGTATCGAGGCCGCGATTTGCGTGAGAATTGTCGAGCCAGTCTTCGAGAGCCAGACCAAGACCAAGCTCGGCTCGACCACCATTACCCCCGAAGGCGAATCCCTGCGCAGTTTCATTGGCAACTTCCTCAAGGCGGAACTCGACAACTACCTGCATAAGCATCCCCAGATCGCCGAGGCCATCCAGAAGCGCATCCTATCCGCCGAGCGCGAGCGTAAGGACATGAAGGGCATCAAGAAGCTGGCCCGTGACCGCTCTCGCCAGGCCAAGGTCCACAATAAAAAGCTGCGTGACTGCCGCATCCACCTCGACACCAAGCATAAGCGTCGCAACGAATCCACCCTGTTCATCACGGAGGGCGACTCCGCCTCGGGCTCGATCACAAAGAGCCGAGACGTCGAAACCCAGGCCGTATTTTCGCTGCGTGGCAAACCCCTTAACAGCTTTAGCCTTTCACGCAAGATCGTCTACGAGAACGAGGAGTTCGCACTTCTCCAGGCCGCGCTTAACATTGAAGCCGGCATCGATGGCTTGCGCTACAACCGGGTGGTCATCGCCACCGATGCTGACGTTGACGGCATGCACATCCGTCTACTGCTCTTGACCTTCTTCCTGCAGTTTTTTCCCGAACTCATCCGCGACGGCCACCTCTTCATTTTGGAGACCCCCCTCTTCCGTGTCCGCAACAAAAAGGAAACCCTCTACTGCTACAGCGAGCAAGAGCGCAGAAAGGCCCTCGACAAGCTTGGCAAGAATGCCGAGATCACCCGTTTCAAGGGCCTTGGTGAAATCTCACCCAACGAGTTCGGCTTTATGATAGGACCCGACATGCGGCTCGATCCCGTGGAATATGAGGAAGGCAAGGGGGTCAAGGAACTGCTCTCTTTCTACATGGGAAAAAACACCCCCGACCGTCAGGAATTCATCATCGACAACCTGCGTGAGGACGTCGACAAGCAACTGCTCGAAGCTTGATAAGATCATGCCCTTGGCGGGAAATCCTGTTGCCTGAATCGTGATCTGGCGGCATGGTGTTTACAGCCCGGACATGGTTTCCGGATACATGTCATTTCGATGAATAATTCCGCTCCAGATCCGTCTAAAAAACCACGGGAGGATGTCAGTTGCCCGTCGGAGGAGCCGGACGACAGTGATCTGGTGGCCGCAGCCCGCGGGGGAAGCCTCGAGGCCTTCGACGAGCTGGTGACTCGCCACCGCACAAGAATATTCGCCATGATCCGCAACATGACACGCAACGAGGCGGAGGCTTGGGACCTCTCCCAGGAGGTCTTCATCAAGGCATGGTCGGCCTTGCCCAGGTTTCAAGCAAGGGCGCGCTTCTCGACCTGGCTCTACCGCATCGCCCATAACCTCGTCTGCGACTGGGCACGCAAGCGCAAGATCGAGAGTGCTGGCGAATTCAACGAGGAAATCTTGGACCAACAGCGAATCGATGCCGCCTCCAAAACGACCCCCAACTCCACCCAGCAACCAGATAAGGCCATGGCCAGCAGTGAGTTGCGCACCAAGATCGAGGCCGCCCTTGGCAAACTCTCCGACGACCACCGTCAGGTGGTCATTCTCAAGGACGTGCAGGGAATCGCCTACAAGGAAATCGCCGAAATCATGGACTGCTCCATTGGAACCGTCATGAGCCGACTTCACCACGCCCGCAAAAACCTCCAAACCCTCTTGCAAGATGAACGCCCCACCTGATGACAACACGCTGACCCTGTGGCTGGATGACGAACTCGAAGGCGAGCAACTCGCCCGTGTCGACGCATGGGCTGCCGAGCATCCCGAGCAACTCAAGGCACGTGAGCAAGTGCGCGAGTGGCGCAAATTGATCAGCAGCTGCTTGCCTGCCGCAGAAGAGCCCCCGGCACCGGAGTTCTTCAATGAACGCATCCATCATGCGATCCGCGAAACTGCCGGCAAGACCCAGCCCATCTCCCTCTCCGCGAAGCGCAACTCTTCCAGAATACTGTGGATGCCTCTGGCCGCTTGTGCAGGCATGATACTGGCCTTCTGGTTGGGTGCCATGGTCCAACCCGCGGACTCCATTCCTGGCGCCAGTGCCAACAGTAAGCCCAATCTCTACATTCCTGAGGCCGGGGTCGACGCCCGGTGGATCAGTAGCCATGATGCTTCTGCCACCGTCATTGTCCTCGATGGAGTGAGCGCAATTCCTGACGAAGTCGATTTTACGGCCATGGCTCTTCATCGCGCTCGGCGCGAAATCGACTCGACCGCAGCGAGCGAATCCCCCACCCCTAATCCATGATGAGAAGCCTGCTGCCACTCATACTCATCGGCACGCTTGCCCTGATACCCACGGCCCGGGCCCAACAGGACCCAGGCAAACAGGTGGTGGGAAAAATCAAGGTCGAGGTCTATCATGCCACCGACGGGGATCCGAAGGTAGCCGGCAAGCACGCGCTGGAAGTTGACAAGAATCTAGCCGAGCGACTCAAGCGCGAGAAACAAACATGTTTCAAGCACTACTGCCTCTTGGGCAGCGATACCAAGGAACTCTATCGCAGCTACGAGAATTGGGCTGAACCGGTGAAGCCTTCTGATGAGATCATGGTTCGCTTCGAGGCACAATCCGCCCCCAGCAGTGACAGTGCTACACTGGACCTGGAATTGTGGCTGGGACGCAAAAAAATTGTCAAAACAGACATCAACCTGAGTATTGGCAAACCCCTCTGGGTGCGCGGCCCCACTTGGCGCCAAGGCCACTTGATCATTTCCGTTTCCCTGCTCTCGATCGAGAGTCAGTCGCCATGAGGACATTGCTTGTCATCCTGACACTCTCCAGCCAGCTGATCTGGGCAGCCTTGGAATTCGAATCCAAGCTGGTCGAAGTCCACACTGCTGCAGATGCGCAGAAGGCCACCATCGACTTCAAGTTTTCAAACATCGGAGAAGAGCCTGTTTTCATATCCCACATCGATCCCGATTGTGATTGCCTGACCATCCAGGCGGCCGGTGGCACCACGCTTCCCGACAAGCGCATTCGCTACCGTCCTGGTGAATCCGGCACCATTCGCAGCACCTTCAAAATCGGCAACAACAAGGGCCAGATCGACCAGAAGGTTCTGGTTTGGCTCACCGGGGACCCCAAGGACAAGCCTTCCATCCAATTGCACGCACGCATTCACGTCCCAGAGGTGATCACCATGACACCACGGAGCCTGAAATGGGACCTTGACTCAAAGCCGCTACGCCAATCCATCGAGGTGGTCATGCATCACAGGCAAGCCATTCATGTTACCGAGACCAACTCAACGAATGCAAACTTCCAACTGGAGCTCGAGCCAATTGAAAATGGCAAACGCTACCTGATCTGGGTGACTCCCAAGAGCACCGAGCGTCCCGGCATTGCAGTGATCGAGGTCAACACCGACTCGCCAGTAAAGAACCAGAAGACCCAGCAGGTCTTCGCCATGGTGCAACGCCCCAAAGCCGAATGATAAAAGCCTTCATTCAGGCGGCAGCCATCATGGCCATCGCCCTCTGCGCCGCCATGACCACTTGGTGGATTGTCGGCCCGCCGGAAAGGAGCTGTGACCCGAGCCTCATTGAGAAGGGACAGATTTGCCTGCAAAGCATCCCCTCAGACCGGGAAATCGTGTGGATTGACGCCCGCTCACGCAGTGAATGGGAGCGAGATGGGCTTCCCGGATCCATTCTCTGGAATATGAAGGCCTCCGAAGATGCCAACGCGATGGAAGCCGAGGCCATAAACCGTATCTTCACCACGCCCTACGTGGTGATCTACTGCAATGATGAAGGATGTGGCACCAGCAAGAAAATCGCCAAACGCATCCGCGATCTGGACATGGGTGCGGAGATCTACGTGCTCCATGGAGGATGGCAAGCGCTGCTGAGTGGCGGAAAAATTCCGCAGCATTAGAAGCGTTCTGGGAAATACTCCAAGGCGCATGCAGACCATGCAGCCCTTCGGACTCCACGCCCCTTGTGCCCAGCCCGCGCTGGGGTTCAACCACTGATCTCACCACATGGCCCTGGTGGTTGACTGAGGGCAAATAACTTGAGGATCCGAGTTGACTGATCACTCATTTCCACCCCAGTTGAAACGTGTGATTCCTAACGCCTCCAACCATGGTTCGCCCGGTTTCTCATCCCTGTTCCAGCGCAACTTGACACGACAGGCAGTGGGATTGCCGTAGCTAAGGCGAAAACTACCATCCTTGAGCAAATTGGCGATGGCCCCATCCTTGGCAAAGAAAGCTCGGGCGACTTCACCCTCGTGATCACGCTCCGTCAATTTGAGTGTCATTTTGCGTCCGGCGTATGGAAGCGTTGGGTCTGTGCATCGGGCCAATGCGGTCACCACCACATCAAACTCAGCCTCACCTTGCTGCATTTGGCCGGCAAATGCCCGTAGCCGTCCACCCCACAGATCAAGGAAGGGATCAGCCAAGACCTTGGGCGCAGCGTTGTGTCGTTGGCGCACCACCATGCGATGCTTGTGCTGCTCCAGCCCTGCTCCGGGAAAACTCACGACATAAACATGATCGTTATAGCCCTTATCGCCGTGAGGATCCTCATACTCCAACTCGATCTGCTTGGGTTCCGGAAGAGGGGCGTCGAGTGCAGAACCTGTTAGATTATCCGGGTTCTCTAGTGTGATCATCATCGGCCAACGCACCACCAAACCATCGGCAGCAAGAAAGGCTCGCAGCAATTGTTCGGGCGCATAGCTGGCATATTCGGCATCGCTCAACTTGTTGTAGTCGATTGGCTCGGGCTCCGGCTCGGGCTCCGGCTCGGGATCGGGCTTGGTCTCCGCTTGGGGGTCGGTGGGGCTCGTGCGATCTGGCAGTTTCACCACCACGGGTTTACTGAGGATCTCCTGAAGTGGGTCCGATTGACCATCAGGCGGATTTATGCGGCGTATGTATGCCTTGGGCAGATTAGGCTTCGAAGTGGTGGAAGCAGAGGTTTCTGGATATGTATCCGA
>JAURCU010000071.1 GCA_030828305.1 Luteolibacter sp. | reverse complement strand
AGGAGTCAGAGTAGCTAAGGGAAACTGGATCTGCTTCTTAAACAGTGGTGATGTGTTTTCCAGTAATACATCTTTATCTGATTTATTTATGGTTGCCAAAGACTGTAATGCAGATGTGGTATTTGGAAATTCTCAACGCTTCGGTGTGCCAATGGGTTTTGGTGGTCCTCATGCGGGCTACATCGCCTGCTGCGATGCCCTCAAGCGCAAGCTGCCAGGCCGCCTCATTGGTGTCTCCATGGATGCCTATGGCAAACCCGCTTACCGTCTCTCACTGCAGACCCGAGAACAACACATCCGCCGCGACAAGGCCACTTCCAACATCTGCACCGCCCAAGTGTTACTCGCCGTAATGGCCTCCATGTATGCCGTCTATCACGGTCCGGATGGACTCAGGCATATCGCCGTCACCGTCCACCACAAGACCCGCTCGCTAGCTGAGTCGCTCAAGGCTGCGGGCATTGCCGTGGAAGACGGCGCCTACTTCGATACCCTCGTGATCAATGGCGATGAAACGGACAGTTGGTATCAAGCCGCTCTCGACGCCGGCTTCAACCTGCGCCGCATCGATGATAGCCATCTCGGCATCGCCCTCGACGAAACCACCGAGTGGGCGGAACTCGAAAGCCTTGCCAACTGCTTTGGCGCCAGCTTGAAGCGCGCGGATGAAGATGCCTCGGCATGGGATGCTTCGCTCAAGCGCGACAGTCATTTTCTCAAGCAGTCCGTTTTCAACCGCTTCCACTCCGAGACCGAGATGCTGCGCTACATCAAACGCCTCGAGTCCAAGGACCTCGCTCTCAACGAGTCGATGATCGCACTCGGCTCCTGCACCATGAAGCTCAATGCAACTTCTGAGATGATGCCACTCAGCTGGCCCGAAGTTGGCTCCCTGCATCCCTTCATCCCCGCCGACCAGAGCGTGGGCTATCGCGAGATGCTGGGTCTACTCGAAGACTGGCTTGCAGAAGTCACCGACTTCGCCGCCGTCTCCTTGCAGCCCAATGCCGGTTCACAAGGAGAATACGCGGGCCTGCTCGCAATTCACCACTACCACCGCTCACGTGGAGACCATCACCGCAAAGTCTGCCTGATACCCGTCTCCGCCCACGGCACCAACCCGGCATCGGCCGTGATGGCTGGCATGAAAGTGGTCGGCGTGAAATGCGATGAAAACGGCAACATAGACATCATCGACCTTCGTGCACAATGCGAGCAACACCGTGAGAATCTCTCCGCACTCATGGTCACCTACCCATCCACTCACGGAGTCTTCGAGGAAACCATCCGCGAAATCTGCGAAATCATCCATGAAGCCGGTGGCCAGGTATACATGGACGGCGCCAACATGAACGCCCAGGTCGGACTCACCAGCCCTGGCCTTGTCGGGGCGGACGTCTGTCACCTCAACCTTCATAAGACTTTCTGTATTCCACATGGTGGTGGAGGGCCGGGCGTGGGTCCCATTGGTGTGGCCGAGCATCTGGTGGCCTTCCTGCCCGGTCACCGTGAGCTGGATCAATGGAATGGCGCGGTCTGCTCAGCACCATGGGGCAGTGCCTCCATCAACACCATTTCGTGGATGTACATCGCGATGATGGGTTCAGCGGGTTTGCGCGAAGCAACCGAGGTCGCCATCCTCAATGCCAACTATGTCGCAAAGCGCCTCGCGCCCTTCTATCCCATTCTCTACACGGGTAACGAAGGCCTCGTCGCCCACGAATGCATCATCGATGTTCGCCCGCTCAGCGACCAGAGTGGCGTGAGTGTGGAAGATGTCGCCAAACGCCTGATGGATTACGGCTACCACGCCCCGACCATGAGCTGGCCAGTGAGCGGCACCCTGATGATCGAGCCCACTGAGTCGGAGTCGCTGGCAGAACTCGATCGCTTCTGCAACGCTCTGATCGCCATCCACGGCGAGATTCATGAAATCATCCGCGGTGAGGCCGATGCCAAGGACAACGTGCTCAAAAACGCGCCCCACCCCGCCACTGCGGTAATGGCCGACAATTGGAACCACCCCTACTCACGCGAGCAAGCCGCCTACCCAATGCCAAATCTCAGACAACATAAGTTCTGGCCTGCCGTGGGTCGTATCGACAATGTCCATGGCGACCGCAATCTGGTGTGCACCTGCGATTCGGTCGAAGCCTATGCCGAAGCCTAACTCAATGGATTCGACGCTCGATTCTGACAAATGGGAAAACTGGCATTACGGCATCCATGCCACCCTGATGTTCATCGTCCGCGATGATGAAATCCTCTTGATCGAAAAAAAGCGCGGCCTCGGTGCCGGCAAGATCAATGGTCCGGGCGGCAAGATTGATCCGGGCGAGACTCCTCTTGAAGCCGTCATTCGCGAATGCCAGGAGGAACTCTGCATCACGCCTCTGAATGCCATCAAGGTTGGTGAATTATGCTTCCAGATGTCGCACGTGCCCGATATCCGCTGCCACGTCTACCGAGCGGCGAGCTTTACAGGCTCGCCGACCGAAACCGATGAAGCAACTCCCGTATGGACCAAGCTCGATGCCATTCCCTACGAACGCATGTGGGAGGATGATCGTCACTGGATGCCGTACCTGCTCACCAACACCAGTTTCTTCGGTCGCTTCATTTTTCGTGAGGAATCCATGCAATGGATGGAAATGCAGACCGGAATGCATTGGGAATAAAACTGCTGCATTGCCATAAAAATGGGCCGCCCCACGAACGCGGGATGGCCCATATTGGATAATTGGAGCTCTTGCCTGTAGGTCTAAATGAGCGACTGGATGGAGCTGCGAAGTTGATCATACTTTGCCCGCAGCTTGGTCACTTCGGCCTCGGTCTTGCGCAGCTGATCACTGACTTCAATCAGGGCTGCAACCTTGGGGTTGATGCCTGCCGGAACGACGCTGGATTTGCCCGCCTTGGAACTGACCGAAAGCTTTGGTGAACGCAGCCAGGAAGCCACGGTCAACACCGAGAGTCCAAACTTCTTGGCTGCCTGACTTTGTCCTCCACGTCCGTGGATGGCGTTGTATTCATGAACAAAATCAACCACATGTTGTTTCTGCGCGGTGGTGTAGCGTGCACCACGCTTCCCCTTGCCAATGGCTTTGGGGGCGGATTTCTTGGAGGGCTTACGGGTAGTATTTTTTGGTTTTTTGGTAGCCATATTTGCAGTTTAGCCCCATTTCAAAATTCGACAACATCTTTATTATATGAATGTAACATATGGGATTGATCATCCAAATTGATCATCGCTTAATTCGAAACATTCCCGTGTCCGCATAGCGCGCAACATTCAAGCCCTGGAACATGGCCCATCATGATTGGTGCGACTCCAGCCAGTGCAGCTAATCTGGAACACCCATGAGCAATAGTGCATTGTGCCCTCCCATGCCATGGGACAGTTTTACGACCGGACCGGTCGCCATGGTGGTTTGATGCGGCATTTCGAAGCCCTCGGGAACATGCAAGCCGGCCAAATTTGGTGGCAATTTCCTGCCTCTTAGAAATTCGGCCATGATCACAGTCTCGATCAAACCACTCGCGCCAATGGCATGCCCAATATATGGCTTGAGCAGATGCAAGCTGGGTTTTTTTTGAGGGAAGGCGCGTGAGAGTGCCGCGGGGTCTGCCGCTGCTTGGACTGCCGTTCCCGTCGCATGGGGACAGACGGCGGCCACTTCAGCTGTATCTGTGTTCATGGCCATGAGGAGCTGCGGGGTACGCCCTCCATCTCCAGGGATGCCTATGGGGTCCCGGGCGTCTGAGTTGGAGCGAAAGTCGAGCAGGCGTGGCCCTTTTGAGTGTTTGCCGCCAACTTCCAGACACAGACCCGCGGCTGCTTCGGCCGGAATGAATCCTGAAGTATCGGGAGCATAAGGATCCGCCTTCATGCTCTTGGAGAGCAAACCAGCATTGGCGTATTGATCGAGTAAGACCTCCACCAAAGGCAGCTCGACAGCCACCACCAGGGCGCGTTGCGCGTGTCCGAGCTGCAGGATCATGCGTGCCACACCAACGGCATCTAGACCGGCCGCGCAGCCGGTGGAAATCACATGATTGGGTCCTGCAACACCCAGTTCAATGCTGATCGCCGAGGCGGCCTCCCCGTGCATGGTATTGCTTGCCGCCATTAATTTGAAGGGACGGCGTCCGGGCCATGGCCCGAGCCAACCGGCGGCATTGCCCCGACTGGTTCCCACGACAAGGGCCGCGTCCCTGAGATCGTCCTCACCCCAGCCTGCATCAGCCACGGCTTGCTTGGCCACTTGTAAGGCAGCCATGGTCACCGGGCTCCATTTGCGGTTCGTGAGCGGCTCACGCTTCGCAATCCAAGCTGCCGGAAAGTCGGCGTAAGGGCTGGCTTTACCGAGCAAATCGCCGAGCTTGCGGAAGGGAACATGATGCCCCTCGACCGCCTCGCGGTGCGCCTTGATATCATCACCGAGTGCGGACAAGGCGCCTAGCCCCGTCATCTGGATGGAAGTGTCGATGCCCACTGCGTAGCAGCGACTTTAAGCTCCGCAAACGCAAATCGCTCACAAGGCATCCAGAGCCCGCCAGAGAACCTCACAATCCCGCATGTCCTCAAGCCACACATCACAGCCAGTCTTGACCTTGTCGCGGGCAACCACGCCACCAAAACCGACAAACAGATCGACATCCGGCTTGGTCTCTAAATCCGAGACCCCATCGCCAATCATCACCACCTTCCTGGGCAACATGGCGGCCTTCCATTGACCGATGATCTCGTTCTTACCCAGGTTGCGGGTGGTCGGGTAATCGCGACCATAATCCAGATAGCTACCGTCCTCCGCCAGGTGGATGGGAACCGCCTCCACGTGTTCGATTCCCAACTGCGCGGCAAGAGGCTGGATCAGAGGAGCAAAGCCACCCGAGAGAATCACAGGCTGCCATCCACGCTCACGGGCTGTCGCCAGCAACTCATCAACTCCCACCACCTTTCTCTCGATATAGTCTCTGGCAATTTGATCACAAATGGCACGGTCCGGACGAATCAACTCCATTCGCTTGGCAAAAACATCCGCAATCGGCATCTCACCGTTCATTGCAGCATTGGTAAGATCCACAACCTGCCGGTAGACCTCCTCGCCGCGCGAATGGGCCAATTCATCAATGCCCTCGATTTCCGAGAGGGTTGAATCGCAGTCGATGAAGAGCAATTTGCCTTGAGCCTTGGTCACAGGCAGAATCTCTACTTCCGTGCCCACTTCCACCAGATCAAAGAGTTCGATGACATCGGCATTGGACAAGCGCACACAACCGTGACTGGCCGCACGACCCAGCAAGTCCTCGTGTTGGGTGCCATGGATGTAGATGTAGCGCTGTTTGGAGTTTTTGTTGTCACAGTCCAGGCCGTCGAGCCAGAGAATGCGACTCAGAATAAGATCTCCTCCCACGGCCTTGAAGTCCCATACGTCTAGTGCTTGACGACCAACAAATTGAGTGCCCGCAGGCAGACCCTCCCCAATTTTCTCAGCAATGCGGAAACGGCCGGTTGGCGTGCGAAGACTGCCCTCGGCAAAACCCATGCCCTTGGCTGCTGTCGAAACCGGAAACTGGCGCACAACCCCTCCATCCCTCAGGACCCTGAGGCACTGCTCATCCATCGAAACTTGGAGTTTCAGGCTAGAATTCATCTTCGCAGCCAAAGCATCGTGAGCTTGCCGGCCATTCCAAGCCTGAATGCGTGCAAATCAAGCAAAAAAGTCATGGATTGGGGCTCTCTCCGAGCCTTGACAGAGCGTGCTGAGGGCAGCAGATTGCTCTCGCCGGTTTTCGGAGGCGGATTGCACTCATAGCCCCACTGTGGCGGCAGGAACACTCCAGAGGCAACACCCCCTGAGATCCAGCGGCTCTTGACCCGAAGAGATGCTGGTTTAACGGTAAGTCATTCATTCACCTTAATCATGTCCAAAACCACAACTTCTCCCATCGGCTGGCCTAATGCCCAAGGACTCTGGGACCCATCCCGCGAAAAAGACGCCTGCGGCGTTGGCTTCATTGCCCACCTGAAGGGCAAGCGCTCCCACGATATCATTCTCAAGACATTGACGATGAATGAACACATGGATCACCGGGGTGCAAGCGGTGCAGATCCAGATACCGGCGACGGTGCGGGCATCTTCGTGCAAATCCCAGACAAGTTCCTGCGCAAGGAAATGGCAAAGAAGGACGTCATCCTACCCGAAGAGGGCCAATATGGTGTCGGCCACGTCTTCATGTCCCCAGACGCCAGCTCGCGGGAAGCGGCGATGCAGGTCTTCGAGCACATTATCCGCGACGAAGGCCAAGAATTCATCGGCTGGCGCACCGTGCCGGTCAAAAGCGAGATTCTTGGCAAGATGTCGGGCCGCTATGAGCCAGTCATCAAGCAGATATTTATCGGCCGTAATCCTGAGATCACCGAACTCCTTGACTTCGAGCGCAAGCTCTACGTCATCCGCCGTCGTGTGCATTCATGGATACGCAACGGCCAAGTTCCAGCGGAATACCGCAGCGTGCATGGCCTCAAGAGCAGTTCTTTCCCGGGGGCCGACTACCACTACTGCACCGGGATCTCGGCACGCACCCTGGTCTACAAGGGCATGCTAACCCCCTGCCAACTCGGAGAATACTTTCCCGATTTGCATGACGAGGATTTCGAATCAGCCCTCGCTCTGATGCATACCCGCTTCTCAACCAACACTTTCCCCAGTTGGTCGCGCGCTCATCCCAACCGCTTCATCGCACACAACGGTGAAATCAACACCGTGATGGGCAATGCCAATTTCATGAAGGCACGAGAAGCGCTCTGTGCCAGCGACAAGTTCGGCAAATCCATTGACAAGATCATGCCCGTGATCAACGAGGACGGCTCCGACTCCGCACGCTTCGACAACGCCCTCGAATTCATGCACTACGGCGGCTACGACCTGGCACATGCCATGATGATGATGATCCCGGAACCATGGGAGCGTCACACCATGATGAGCGATGAGAAGCGCGCTTTCTACGAATTCCACGCCTGCATGATGGAACCATGGGACGGCCCTGCCTCCATCACCTTCTCGGACGGCCAGCAAATTGGCGCTTCACTCGACCGCAACGGCCTGCGACCAAGCCGCTATTACGTCACCAATGACGATTACGTCATCATGGCTTCGGAAGTTGGCGTCATTCCCGATATCGATCCCCTGAGCGTTGTAAAGAAGGGCCGCCTTGAGCCCGGCAAGATGTTCCTCGTGGACATGAAGGAAGGCCGCATCATTCCCGACGAGCAGATCAAGAAGCGCATCTACAGCGCCAAGCCCTATCGCCAGTGGCTCGATGAAAACCGCTTGATGATGCGCGATCTTGCCGAGCCAAAAAACCCGGCAGCCATAGAAGTGGATCGCATTCTCGAGCGTCAACTTGCCTTCGGCTACACCTACGAGGATCTGCGTATGCTCCTTGGTCCCACCGCCAGCTCCGGCGTGCAACCCATCGCCTCAATGGGCAACGACACACCGCTCGCGGTTCTCTCCCAGAAGCCCAAGTTGCTCTACCAATACTTCAAGCAGATCTTTGCCCAAGTGACCAACCCGGCACTCGACTGCATCCGCGAGGAACTGGTCACTGCGACCGAAACCTTCCTGGGCTCTGAAGGCAACCTGCTCGATCCAGGCCCACACAGTTGCCGCATGATACGGCTCGATAGCCCGCTCATTGATAACAAGCAACTGGCTCAGTTGCGCGAGATCGACAAAGAGGGTTTCAAGGCCGCAACGCTGGATGCAATCTTCCCGGCCGATCGTGGTGGGGAGGGCCTCACCGATGCCTTCGAAGTGCTCTGCATGGCGGCCGACCAGGCCATTGTCGACGGCGCCAACCTGCTGATCATTTCAGACCGCAACATTTCCAGCGAGATGGCCGCGATGCCGACCCTGCTCACCATGGGTGGTCTCCACCATCATCTGGTGCGTTCTGGCACCCGCACCAAGGTCTCCATCATCCTCGAGACCGGCGAGGCCCGTGAAGTCCATCACTTCGCAACCTTAATCGGTTATGGCGCGGATGCCATCAACCCCTACATGGCATTCGAAACCCTGCATCAAATGATCGCAGACAAGATGCTCGATACCGATCTGGACAAGGCCACCTACAACTTCCTAAAGGGCTCAATCAAGGGCGTGGTCAAGACCATGGCCAAGATGGGTATCTCAACCGTGGCTTCCTATCGAGGAGCACAGATTTTTGAAACCATTGGCCTCAACAGCGAGGTGGTTGAGCGCTTCTTTACCGGCACATCCAGCCGCTGCGAAGGCTCCAACATCGATCAAATCGCCGAGGAATGCATCATTCGCCATCGCCATGCCTTTCCCGACCGCCACATTGAGGACGAGGAGAAAGCCCTGGATTCCGGTGGCATGTATCAATGGCGCAAAGACGGCGAATATCACCTCTTCAATCCGGATACCATTCACCTACTCCAAAAGGCGGTGCGTACCGGTAGTTACGAAATCTACAAGCAATACGCCGGCAAGGTAAACGACCAGAGCGAAAACCTCTCCACTCTGCGCGGGCTGATGGATTTCCGCTTAAAGCGTGAGCCCATTCCCATAGAAGAGGTCGAGCCCATCGAGGCCATCACCAAGCGCTTCAAAACGGGTGCGATGTCATATGGATCCATATCCAAGGAAGCCCACGAGACCCTGGCGATTGCCATGAACCGTATCGGCGGAAAATCCAATACCGGCGAAGGCGGCGAAGACCCTGAACGCTTCACTCCTATGGCCAATGGTGACAGCAAGCGCTCGGCTATCAAACAGGTCGCCTCCGGCCGTTTTGGGGTGACCAGTGAATACCTTGTTAATGCGGATGAAATCCAAATCAAGATCTCACAGGGCGCGAAGCCCGGTGAGGGTGGTGAGCTTCCCGGCTCCAAGGTCTACCCCTGGGTGGCCAAAGTGCGTCACTCCACTCCGGGTGTTGGCCTCGTTTCCCCACCTCCCCATCACGACATTTACTCCATTGAGGATCTGGCGGAACTCATCCACGACCTAAAGAACTCCAATCCGCGTGCCCGTATCAACGTCAAGCTGGTTGCAGAAGTTGGTGTGGGTACCATTGCCGCAGGCGTGGCCAAGGCTCATGCGGATGTTATTCTGATCGCCGGTCACGACGGCGGCACCGGAGCTTCTCCCGCATCCTCCATCTACAACGCAGGGGCCCCCTGGGAACTCGGCCTGGCTGAGACCAACCAAATCCTGCTGCTCAACGACCTGCGCAGCCGCGTGGTACTTGAAACCGACGGTCAGCTGAAAACAGGTCGTGATGTCGCCATCGCGGCCCTTCTGGGTGCTGAAGAATACGGGTTTGCCACTGCCCCTCTGGTGACCATGGGCTGTCTGATGATGCGCGCCTGCCAGAAAAACACCTGCCCGGTGGGCATTGCCACCCAGGACCCGAAACTACGTGAGAACTTCACCGGCAAGCCCGAACATGTCGTCAACTTCATGACCTTCATCGCCATGGAGTTGCGTGAAATCATGGCACAACTTGGCTTCCGCAGCATTGAGGAAATGGTCGGTCACGTCGAATTTCTCAATACACGCTCCGCGACCGATCATTGGAAAGCAAAGGGCGTCGACCTCACCGCCATTTTCCACAAGCCCGACGTCGGCGAGGAAGTCGGCACCTATTGCACCAAGCAGCAGGATCATGGTCTGCAGCACGCACTGGACAACACCCACCTGTTGCAACTTTGCAAGCCCGCCATCGAACGTGGTGAAAAAGTTAAGGCCGAGCTTCCCATCGTGAATATCAATCGCGTGGTCGGCACCATCACCGGCAGCGAAGTCACACGTGCCCACGGCGGCAAGGGACTGCCCGAAGACACCATCCACCTCAAATTCAAGGGTAGTGCGGGTCAAAGCTTCGCCGCTTTCACTCCTCCGGGCATGACCTTTGAACTGGAAGGCGATGCCAACGACTACGTTGGCAAGGGCCTTTCCGGATCCAAGCTCATCATCTACCCACCAAAGGGCTCACTCTTCAAGGCAGAGGAAAACATACTGATAGGCAATGTCGCCTTTTATGGAGCCACCACTGGCACAGCCTACATCAACGGCATTGGTGGCGAGCGCTTCTGCGTGCGCAACTCCGGAGTGAAAACCGTGATCGAAGGTGTCGGTGACCACGGCTGTGAATACATGACAGGCGGTCAAGTCATCGTTCTTGGTCAGACCGGTCGTAACTTCGCGGCCGGCATGTCCGGTGGCGTGGCTTATATTTACGACATCGACGGACAATTTGAGAAACGCCTCAACAAGGACATGGTCAACCTCTACCCGCTCATCGAATGTGGCGATGAGGACATGAACACCCTCAAGGGCGAGATCGAAAAGCACGTCGAATACACAGGTTCCGAGCGCGCCAAAGCCATCCTCAACGACTGGGAAAGCGAAAAGAGCAAGTTCCTGAAAGTTCTGCCGCGTGACTACGAACGCATGCTCGAATGCTTCCGCAAAGTCGAGGAACAAGGTCTCTCCGGCGACGACGCCGCCATGGCTGCCTTCGAAGAAAACCTAAAGGATCTCTCGAGGGTCGGCGGCAACTAATTCATCTCTGGCATCACCAGCCACCGCACACTCATTCCAATCATTTTTAATCACTAACGTTTAAGCAATTATGGGCAAAACAACTGGATTCATGGAGATCGAGCGCAAGACCGATTCCGAAGACGCCCCAATCGAACGCCTCAAGCACTGGAAGGAGTTCAAAATCAAAAGCGCTGAGGAAATGCGTCGCAGCCAGGGGGCGCGCTGCATGGACTGCGGCACTCCCTTCTGCCACACCGGCCACGTTGTGAGCGGCATGGCCAGTGGGTGCCCGGTCAACAACCTCATCCCCGAGTGGAACGACCTCATCTACCGCGGGCGCTGGAGGGAAGCGCTTGATCGGTTGCACAAGACCAACAATTTCCCCGAATTCACCGGCCGTGTTTGTCCCGCTCCCTGTGAAGGCTCATGCGTGCTGGGTGTGATCGAGCCCCCGGTCACCATCAAGGCAAACGAATGCGCCATCATCGACCGCGGTTGGGAAGAAGGCTGGGTCACCGCCAACCCACCCAAAAAACGCACTGGCAAAAAGGTTGCCGTGGTAGGTTCCGGTCCCGCCGGCCTCGCCTGCGCCGACCAACTCAACCAGGCTGGTCACAGTGTCACAGTGTTCGAACGCGAAGACCGCATAGGTGGCCTACTCATGTATGGAATTCCCAACATGAAGCTGGACAAGGAGCAAGTTGTGCAGCGCCGCGTCAACCTCATGGCCGAGGAAGGCATTGAATTCAAAACCGGCATCAATATTGGTCAGCACGAAACCTGGACTGCTGAGAAACTACGCAAGGACTTCGATGCCGTGGTGCTCTGTTGTGGTGCCACCTTGGGCCGCGATCTGCCGATTGAGGGCAGGGATGCCGAGGGCATCCATCTAGCCATGGAATTTCTCACCACCAACACCCGTCACATCCTCGACACCCAGTTCGACAAATCCATCCCCGCCCTTAACGCCGAGGGCAAGGACGTGGTGGTCATCGGCGGCGGCGACACCGGCACCGACTGCGTCGGCACCAGCCTGCGTCACAAGTGCAAGAGTGTCACCCAACTTGAGATCATGCCCAAGCCTCCACTTGAGCGCGCTGCCGACAATCCCTGGCCGGAATGGCCCAAGGTCTACAAGATGGACTACGGCCAAGAAGAAGCCGCGGCCGTACAGGGTGAGGATCCCCGCTCCTACCTGGTGCAGACCAAGCGTTTCATCAAGGATGACAACGGCAAACTCTCCGGCCTGGAAATTTGTGAGATCGAATGGAGCAAGGATCAGAACGGCCGCTTCGTCCCACAGGAAAAGGAAGGCTCCGCCCGTGTCATTCCGGCGCAACTCGTCCTACTCGCCATGGGCTTCCTCGGCCCCGAGCAGAAAATCGTCGAGAAATTTGCTTTGGAAACCGACGCGCGCTCCAATGTCAAAGCAGAGCATGAGATCTACACCACCAATGTCCAAGGTGTCTTCGCCGCCGGTGACATGCGTCGTGGACAGTCACTCGTTGTCTGGGCGATCAATGAGGGGCGTGGGGCTGCGAGGGAGTGCGATCGTTTTTTGATGGGTATTACTCAACTGCCCTGATCGGCCTTAGTAGGATCGGGCACATGTGTCCTATAGGGCCCATGATTCCTAATCGCTTACCCTGCGCTGCAACCACGGGTGCAGGAAATTTGCCAGCACGATGGCCAGCGCTCCGAGATAGAAGGCCAACCTGAGTTCGTGGTATTCTTGGAAGACCATAGCCGCGGCAATCATGCCATAAACCGGCTCGAAATTGGCTACCAGAGTCAGGCGGTAGGCGCTGACATGACGCAGAAGCTTGTTGGTCCAATCCTGGGCAAAGACCGTGCAGACGATCGCCAGCAGCAGGACCCAGAGCCAGTCGTGGAAATCCGTGAACGCCAGTGAATAGAAGTCATCGAAGATCGGCACGGCTACCAGACACACCAGCATCGCGGAACTCATCTCCCAACCCACCATCGCCATCGGGTCCACACCCTTGAGCACGATGTGTTTGTTGAAGACCGTAAAGGCGGCTGCCAAGAGCGCACTGGCCAAAGCCAAACCAAGGCCCGGCAGATTCCCCCGCTCAGCACCCGCTATGAGTCCAATGCCCGC
>JAURCU010000070.1 GCA_030828305.1 Luteolibacter sp. | reverse complement strand
GAAACCCTGAAGGCTGCCGAGACTCTGGTTAAGGAGGGTTTCACCGTCCTTCCCTACATCAATGCCGATCCGGTGCTCGCCAAGCGCCTGCAGGAAGTCGGCACGGCGACTGTGATGCCTCTGGGTGCCCCGATTGGCTCGAACCGCGGCATCGCCACCCGCGACCAGATCCGCATCATTGTCGAGCAGGCCACCGTGCCAGTCGTCGTGGATGCCGGCATTGGAGTTCCCAGTCATGCCGCCGAAGCCATGGAGTTGGGCGCGGACGCAGTGCTCGTGAATACCGCCATCGCGATTGCCTCTGACCCGGTGAAAATGGGCATTGCTTTCGATCAGGCCGTGATGGCGGGACGCGCGGCTTACGAACTCGGCTTGCCCGAAATCACGGATCAGGCCATCGCGACCAGTCCCCTGACCGGTTTTTTGGGTGCCTAGTTGCTTTCGATCCGTTCAATCCGCTCGTCGGCCCTTCGGACGTTCTTAGTTCCTAGTTTCTGGTTTTTTGGTCCAACGCTTGACGGTGAAGTCGTCGAACTCTTCGACGAGCTCGCAGTGGGGAAACTGATCGTCGAAGGCCGGAAAGCGCGTGTCGCCATCGTATTCACTCTTCACGTGACTGATGATGAGCTCGTCCAAGTGGGTCAGGAAAGCTGAGTAAATCTCAGAGCCTCCGATGATGAATGCCTGATCCGGCAGGTTATTGAGTTTTGATAGTTCTTCAGGAGAGTGAATCACCTCAACACCATCAGCGCTCCACTTGGCATCACGTGTGAGAACGATGTTGCGGCGTTTGGGCAGGGGGTAGCCAATCGAGTCGTAAGTCTTGCGGCCCATCACGATGGGATGGCCCGAGGTGGTGCGTTTGAAAAACTTTAGATCTTCAGGCAAGTGCCACGGCAAATCGCCGCTTTTGCCGATGATTCGACTCGGCGTCATCGCCACGATTGCGGTCAGAGTCATGGGGATTGTTTGTTGGGAATAACTAAGAATAGGGAACCAGAAACGATGATGCGTAGCACCATCACAAATTACGAAGCGATTTGGCCGCATCACTGCGTGCGGCAAAGAAGGCGGGCACGAGTGCTGCCAGCGAACAGAGAGTGAAGGCGCAGATACCAATAATGACTTGCTCCAGAGGATTGTGGTGGGCGGGCAGAGTGTCGAAGCCGGTGAGGGAGGCGGAGAAGGGGTCGAAGCCAAGGCCGCGCATCAGAGCCTGCAGGCTGCCGCGAAAATGAATGACCAAGTGGGCGAGGCCGATGCCGATGAGCGAACCAACCGCTCCCAACAGCATGCCCTGATAGAGAAAGACGCGGATGATCTGGCCTGGGGCTGCCCCCAGGGCTTTCATCACGCCGATCTCGCGCCGCTTCTGGACCGTGACGGTAAACATGACGGCCATCATCGAGAACGCCGATACCAGCACGATGAATGAGAGGGCGAAATACATCATCACGCGCTGCTGGGCCATCAAGAGAAAGAAGGCTTCGTAGTCCTGGGTCCAGGTGCGAATGTTCCATCGATCTCCGTGGCTCTGGTGGATGGCGAGGGCAACCTTGTCGGCGAGGTAGGCATCCTCCAGGCGCAGGGCAATACCCTGAACCTCATTCTCAAGGCCTGCCAGGTCCTGGCCAATATGCAGGGGCACGAAGAGATCGGGAGTCATCGCCATTTGCGAAGCCTGATACACGCCAATGACCTCGACCTCCTTGGGCAGCACGAAGGACTTCATGCCCTTGAGGATTTCCGCATCCATTTGCTCGGCGTCCGTGTGGTTGAGTTGGTCGAGGAGTTCGAGAATGGTTTGGGTGGCATCGGGTCCGAAGCGGTAGTTGCCGCTTTCAGGATTACGGCTGCCGGATTCGAGTTCCAGAATCAGTTCATGAAGCAGTTTACGTTCGGGTTCGCGAATGTCCTCGTCGTGGATGGCAGTGATGTGGTCGTAGGCTTCGAGTATTTCCTCGCGAGGCAGGCCCTCGGCCTTGGCTTCAGCAGTGTTGAGGCGCTTGAGGGTGGCGCTGGCTGCTATCCAACGCGCCGACTGGTATTCACGTGCGGGAGGATTTTCCGTGCTCTTGTAGGCCTGCATCACCTGCTCGAAGTTACGGGTTGAATAAAGGCGCATCAACGCACCGACTCCGATGCCATACTGCTCGGCGAGGATGGAGGAAATCACCGCGCGGTCATCGATGCCGAAGTCAGCAACCGAGTCCGGGTAGGTCTTGAGATCGAGCATCTCCGCCACTCCCTTGACCTGCGTTGGGTCCGCGGTGTCGATGGCGTGGAACTTGGCCGGGCGCTGCCAGCTGGCCACATCAATGATGACGTGGTCCGACACGTAGGGGGTGGCCGCCTCGACTTTGGCGATGCCCGAAGCCTCCTCGGCGAGGGCCTCCCAACCCGCATCGGGCACGTTGGGATCAATGACCAGCTCCTGAACCAGGATGTGCGGGGTGAAGCCGAGAATGCGCTCCTTGATCTGGCGTTCCAGTCCGGAGAAGACCGCCATGACGACCACGAGCACCAGCACTCCCAGCATCACGCCGATCACCGAGATCAGGGTGAAGGAGGACAGCATGGCCCGGCGCGGGTTGAGGTAGCGCCTGGCGAGCAGTAGGCTGAAGGAGCGTCGTTTGATGGGAAAAGAAGTCAGCGGTCGGCAGTCAGCAGTCAACGGGAAACAAATAACATAGAACGAAGAACGAAAAACAAACCGAGAAGCGCCCGATCACTCGCTCTCCAGCCCGAGGAGATCCAGCAAGCGCTGAAGATCGTCGTCGCCGTAGTATTCGATCTCGATCTTGCCCTTCTTGCTGCCGTGGGAAACAACGACATGGGTGGCGAGGTGCCCACGAAGACGGTTGGTGATGGCGCGAATCTGGGCATCCACCGCTGCATCCTGCTTACCCTTGGAGCCTTTGGAGCCAGTGGTGTCAGAACCGGTGCCCTGTCTGAGAGTGTCCTGGGCGAGCTTTTCGGCGGCACGCACGGTGAGTTGGCGGCGGATGATCTGCTCGGCGATGAGTTTGTGGGCCTTGGGGTCCTTGATCGAGAGCACGGCCTTGGCATGACCCACGGTCAGTAGACCCTGGCAGACCATGGCCTGGACGTCGTCGTGGAGGTCGAGCAGGCGCATGGCATTGGCCACGCTTGCGCGTGACTTGCCCACTCGGCCGGCAATCTCATCCTGCTTCATGGTGAATTCCTTGGCGAGGCGGACATAGCCCTTGGCTTCTTCAATCGGGTTGAGGTCCTCACGCTGCAGGTTCTCGATGAGGGCCATCTCCAGCACATCGCGGTCGCTGGCTTCTCGCTCAATCACGGGGACGGTACTCAGTCCGAGTTTCTTCGAAGCGCGCCAGCGGCGTTCACCGGCGATGAGTTCCAGCTTGCCGTTCACTTTGCGCACGATGAGTGGCTGGATGACGCCGTGCTGACGGATGGAGTCGACCAAATCGTCGAGCGGAGATTCGATGAAGCTGGTGCGCGGCTGCAAGGGGCTGGGTACCACCATGTCGAGAGTCACATCGCGCACCCGTTTGATGTCGTCCTCGGAAAGTTTGTTTTCCGGTTGATTTGCGTTCTTTTTGATCAACGCGCCTAATCCTTTGCCGAGTGCCTGTTTCGCCATGGGATAGGCATCTTGCACCACGCCTCGGCAGAATTCCAAGCTCATTTCGTGCTAGATACGCACTTCGTTGTTTTGTGCTGCCTTTCCCACACTTGACGATGAGCGCCCCAGAGGGCATCCATAGCCACGTGAAATTGCCATCACTCCTTATCGCCTTGAACCTATTGATGCAGCTGCACGGTTCTGCCCAGGATCTGGTGGACTCTGAGGTGGTCGCCGAAAATGTGCCCGAGACGGCGATTGCCTCAGCCGTGCAGGCGGTGGCTGAGTTGGGCAAGTCGGTGGTGCAGGGTCGCTATCAGGTGGCTCTCGAGCGCATGAATCCCAAGGAGAAGAAGCGTCTCGCCATGCAGCAGGGTGGGCTAGAGGCGGTGGAGGAAAAACTCAAGGCGGTTCCTGCTGAGATGGTCAAGCAGGGGGTGCGCATCCTCTCCTGCAAGCCACAGGGCAAGCCGCTCGCATACGGAGTGGAACCCAAGATGGTGGTCGAGGAAATCGGCGGCAAGAAAGTCAGCCGCATGAAAAACAGCCAGTGGCTGATCATGGTTCCCACCGTCACCCGCTTTGAAGTGCTTCATCGTGAAGACGGGCAACCTGCCAAGTGGATCGAGATTGAGAGCCTTGGCTTCCAGGTGGCTGTCTCTGAGCGCGACGAGGCAGATTGGACCTTTATTGATGGTGCCGGCCTCACTGTTGGCCATCTGCGCACCCTCTACCTGACGATGCCCGCCGACATCGAGCTTCCCAAGTTGCAAAAGCGCCAAGTCCAGAACTGATCCGAGTCCAGCCTCCAGCCATGTCCTCAAAGAAGAAAGACCGCATACGCAAACAGCAGAAGCTGACTCGTCAGCTTGTCAAGATGTGGGAACGTGCCCAGAGTGAGTTGTGCGAGGTGCGCGGCTCCAAGATCCACGGCCGCGGTGTGTATGCCACGACTTTTATTGCCAAGGGAGACAAGATCATCGAATACGTCGGAGAGATCATCGACAAGAGCCAGAGTGACGAGCGTGGCAACCGACAGCATGAGCATGCGATTGAAACAGGTGATGCTGCAGTCTACATCTTTACTCTATCCAAGAACTATGACCTCGATGGAAATGTGCCTTGGAACACTGCTCGTCTGATCAACCACTCCTGCGATCCCAACTGTGAGGCCTTCATTGAGGATGAGCGCATCTTCATCCACGCCATGCGTGATATCCGGCCCGGCGAGGAACTGAGTTTTGATTACGGTTTCGACATCGACTGTTTCGAGGAGCATCCATGCCGCTGCGGCAAGCCCAAGTGTGTGGGCTATATTGTCAGCCAGGAGCAATGGCCGGAGCTCAGGAAACGACTGGCGAAAAAAGAAGCCGGGCAAAAGCCGCAACTTCCTGAGTCGCTGTTCAGGAGGGCCGAGGCCGGCAAGTAACTGGCCTTCAGGCGCCCTGCATCAATTGTAATCCCCACCAGATCAGGGCGGCAGTGGTCAGTGCGAGCAGCAGGAGCATCAGCAGGCTGCGGTTCTGGACCCGGCGTATGTTGGTTACTTCGCCACGCGAGACAATTTCCTCATGCTTGCGCCGGCGCTCGCGCTCCTTGAGCTCGTCGAGTGGCGGCATGGTTCGTTCACGCTCGTGGCGCTCGCGCTCGATGCGTTCCTGGTTGCGTGCGAATTCGCGTTGACGTTCAAGAAGTTCCTGCTCGGTTGCGAGCAGGGCGTCGAGTTCGAGTTCTTCCTTGATGGGTTGGTGACGGCTCATTGCGTAGAGGACAAGGATGCCCGTGTTCAGGCAAAGAACGACTTGAAGATGTAGATGGCCATTGCGCCCCCCCCGAGCAGCACGATGGGCAGATTGAAAGCGAGACCATTGCGCAGATTGGCGGTGAATTCGCTACTGCCGGAGTGGCGGACACGCTTCGAGCTACGCCCGAAGATGGTGCCACTGCGGCTGCCCTCGAAGTGGCTGGCAGCCTGATCGTATTCATCGCATGCGAGGTCGAGGGTAATGCTTGCGCGATCGAGTTTGTCGGAGGTGCTCTCGCGTGGCCAGCTGTCGGGATTGATCTTCTCGAGCTTGTCGAGATGACCTGCAAAGCATGCTCGGCATTGTTCCAGATCCTGAGCTTCGTTGCGGATTTCGTAGAGCTGGCGGTCAATCAGGGTGAGAGCCGAGGTAAGTTTCTCGGTCCACTCGGCCTGTTGCGAGACAAAGGCGCGTTTGCGGCTGGCAAGTTCCTCGAGCTCAATTTTTTTGCGCTCGAGTTCCTCGCGCTGTTGCTGGATGCGCTCGAGTTCGCCCTGGGCCTCCATCAGCTTGCGCTCGTAGTCGTCGCTGTTGGTGTCCAATGATTGCTGGGAACTGGAAGGCATTTCCATCTGGGTCGAGCGGATCCGGATGTGTTGGGTGTGGTCTGAGAGCGAAGGCATGGCAGAGTCGGGTTTGAGGGCGACGGATGAAGAGATTCATCCTCTAAATGGGCACTTACACCATGGAGTCGATTAGATCCAGATAAATATTAAAGATTTCTTAACAACCAAGCAGTTGTGACGATTTCTTATCAATTCTCAGTCCTGGTGCTTGAAGGGGCGGAAATACCACCTCCAGGCTCGTCCGAGATGGGTTCGGATGTCCTCGGCGACCAGATAGGCGGTGGGAATCAGCAGCAGCGTGATAGCAGTGGCAAAGAGAATACCGAAGGCCAGGGAGGTGGCCATGGGAATCAGAAACTGTGCCTGCAGGGAGCGATCAAACAGAATGGGAAGCAGCCCCGCGAAAGTGGTGATTGAAGTGAGAACGATGGGACGAAAGCGGCGTGTGCCCGAGCGGATCACTGACTCGAGCAGGGGTTGGCCCTCGCGTACCTTTTGGTTGATGAAATTCACCATTACCAGTGAGTCGTTTACGACTACACCGGAAAGCGCGAGGATACCAAAGACCGAGAGGTAGGATGGAGTGAGATCGAGAATGAGATGGCCAAATATGGCCCCGATTGCTCCAAAGGGAACTGCCAGCATCACAAAAAAGGGCTGATAGAGTGACTGGAAGGGGATGGCGAGCAGTCCATACAGGACGAGGAAGAGGGCAATCCCACCAAAGATGGTTTTCCTGCGCGTTTCCTCGTGCTCCGCAACGTAGCCGGTGTAACGCCAGGACAAGTCGGGGTGGGCCGCCATCATCTGGTCGAGACGCCGGGCAAGGTCGCGGCTGATGTTAATGATGTCGACCGTTTCGTTATCGGGTTCGGCATAGATGGAAATGGTCTGCGCGCCGTCGATGCGCTCAATGGAGGAGCGAGCCTTGGTGAATTCGGCGCTCGCCACGGTGTGAAAGGGAGCCTCGCCGCCATCCGGCGTGCGAATGCGGAAATTTTCGAGTGTGTTGAGCGAGTTGCGCAGTTCGTCAGGCATGCGCACCATCACGCGCACGTCGTCGCGCTGGCGCTGGATGCGCTGGGCTTGTTCGCCAAAGAAGGCGGCACGCACTTGGCGGGCGAGTTCGCGTTGGGTCAGCCCCAATTGCTCACCCGCGGGTTTGATGCGGATGAGCAATTCGTCGCGGATGCCGCCTGAGCGACTCCAGGCGGATGCAATGCCATCATAAGATTCCAGTATCTTGATGGTCTCGAGGGTAAGTTCACGTTTGGCTTCGGTTTCCTCGCCGCGCAGATCGATGCTGATGCTGTTGAGATCGTCGTCACCACGAAAGCCCCCACCGCGATCGCCAGAAATCCAGAGGGATTCTACGTAGGGGAGATCGCCGACGAGTTCGGTCCAGCGGTCGGCGATTTGCTGATTGCTGGGCCCCGGAACTGAACGCATGCCGGGATCGGTGACGCCGATCACGACGTATCCCACATAGGGTTGTAGGTGGTCGCGCGCTGGCCAGCCGCCTGCGGAGGTGAGGTCGTGCTCGATGATGGATTTGCCTGTGCCTGGATCGACAAATTCACGGCGCAATTGATCCACCACCGCCACAACCCGTTTGATACTCTCGTCGGTTTCCTCGACCGGCGTGTCACGGTGCAGGCGGATGTGGGCGCGAACAGTGTTGCGGTCGACCGAGGGCATGTTGACAAAGCCCATCGCGCCACTGCGGGAGTATCCGAGGCAGCCAAGAGCGAGCGCGATGAAGCCAGCCATGGTCGCGTAACGGTTTCGGGTGCAGAAGCGAAGCATAGGTTCGTAGACTTTGTTGACGAGTTGCTCCAGGGTGCCAGCGACCCAGGCCTGAGCCTTGGCGATCGGACCTTGCCGCCCCCGGCCGACCCTCACGTGCTTGAGGTGACTGGGAAGAATCAGTTTGGACTCGATGAGTGAAAACAGGAGTGCGGCGGTGACCACCGGCGGGATTTGCTTGGTGAAGCTGCCGTAGAAACCATCATAGAACATCAGTGGAATGAAGGCGACGATGGTGGTCAGAGCGCCAAAGGTGACGGGAACTGCCACTTCCCTGGCTCCCGTGGTGGCAGCCTCCAGGGGATCCATGCCTTCGATCAGATGACCATAAACGTTTTCGGCGGTAATGATGGCATCGTCCACCACGATGCCGACAACAATGATGAAGCCGAAGATGCTCATCACATTGGCAGTAATGCCAAACCAGGGCATCATGATGAGACCACCGGCGAATGCCACTGGAATGCCGATGACGACCCAGAATGCAATGCTGGGTCTGAGGAACAGGCCAAGCACGATGAGCACGAGCAGGCTGCCTTGGATCAGGCTGTTGAGGAGTGTTCCGAGCCGCCCTTCCAACTCGATGGAAGAATCGTCCCAGATATCGAAGTGAAGGCCTTCGGGAAATCGTTCGTGGGCACTTGCCACATATTTTTTGACCGCCGTGGCAATTTCGAGGGCATTTTCATCATCAAGGCAGAGAGCCTCCACCAGTAGCGCTGGCCGGCCGTTGAAGCGGATGATCTTACGGTCGCTCTCAAAGCCATCGCGGACGGTCGCGACCGTGCCCAGCTTGACCTCCGCCCCTTCCTCGTTGCGGATGACAATGTTTTCGAAGTCCTCGCGATTGTAGGCCTGACCCTTGCTGCGAATCATGAGGGAGCCCTCATCGGTCTGGATGCGGCCGGCGGGCAGGTCCACCGATGAACGCCGAATGGCATCGGAGAGGTCGGCAAAGGTCAGCTTGTAGTCGCGCAGGACTTCTGGATGCGCCTCGATTGAAATTTCAAAGGGAGTGACGCCTTGCATCAGCGACTGCGAGATCTCGGGCATCATCACCAGGTCATCGCGCACCTTTTCGGCGGCGCGCTGCAGCTGCTCGGCATCGAGATCGCCGGAAACCACGACCTTGATGACATCAAACCACATCTTGCTGTCCGGGATACGGATAACGGGCGGATCGGTCTCGGGCGGCAGGGTGTTGATACGGTCCACCCGGGCCTTGATATCGTCGATGATGTCCTCGGGATCCGTGCCTTGCTTGGTGAAGGCCCGGATTCTTGCCGCCCCGCTGTAGGCTTCAGCATCCAGAGTTTCGATGCCCTGCAAGCCGCGCAGCGCGTTTTCGACAGGAATGAGAATGGCCTTCTCTACGTCGGCAGGCGAGCCGCCCCGATAATTGACCGTGATGTCCACCCGGCCCATGTCCAGCGAGGGCTGGACCTCGAGTTGAATCCTCTGTGTGGCGGAATAGCCGCCCCACAGCAGGATGGCGACGATCAACAGGTTTGCGGCGATGTCGTTGCGGGCAAACCAGCGGATCATGGTCGGGTGAGGGGAGTGTTGACGGCGAAAGGGTGGAATGACGCCCCATGGGCAGCGAGATGAATACGCACATCAGGGCTCAATCTTCCCAATGCGCAACCTAAATGTAGAACATGGGCCCACCTGACTGCTGGGAAATCCCTGCAATGGTGGTGTCTTCAAGGGTTGTGGCCAGGGCCTCGGACACACGATTCCATGCCTGGCGCACCCCAGCTCCGGACTCCCCATTGGCGCTAACGGATGGCTGCAACAGGCTGGGATCCACCGCCTCCACCACCTGGCGCAGGCTGATTTCCCGGGGGGGCCTCGCCAGTAGGTAGCCGCCACTCTTGCCCCGCCGGCTCTCGATCAGGCCGGCACGGCGCAAATCATTGAGGATTTGTACAAGAAAATTGGCTGAAACCGCTTCCCGTTTTGCAAGTTGCTCAAGACGTGTCAGGGTCTTAGCGTCGTGCTGCCGGGCAAGCTGGGCCAACGCACGGCAGGCATATTCCAACTTCTGAGAAATTTTCATGAGTGCATCCCATCAGAACAAACCGAGCTCTGCGAGCATGAATGCGGCACTTCAATGCCATGACGTGGATACCATTTGGAACACCCTGCGTGAAGAAGCCGAGCGCCTGGTGGCCGAAGAGCCACCGCTTAGCCAGATGATCAACGATGTGATCCTTTCGCGCGCCAACTTTGCAGAGGCTCTGGGTGCGCGCCTGGCCCGGCGCCTGTCGCGCGAGGATATGCCGCGCTCCGCCATGGAGCCCCTGCTCACGGATGTCTTCGTTGGCCATGACAAGTCCTTGGGTCAGGCAGCTTGCGACATGGTAGCGATGCATGAACGCGATCCCGCCTGTTTTTCACTGCTGGAGCCCTTGCTCTTTTTCAAGGGCTTTCTGGCGCTTGCCACCTACCGCGTTGCTCACCAACTCTGGCATAATGATCGACGTTGGATGGCACTCTACCTGCAGAGCCTTGCCAGCGAAGCCTTCGCTGTGGACATCCATCCGGCGGCGCGTATCGGTTGTGGCATCCTGCTCGATCACGCCACCTCGTTTGTGGTTGGTGAAACTGCTGTCATTGAGGATAATGTGTCCATTCTCCACGAGGTGACCCTCGGAGGCACCGGTAAGGAGATCGGCGACCGTCATCCCATCGTGCGCTCTGGTGTGTTGCTTGGTGCTGGCTCCAAGGTTCTTGGGCGGGTTGAGATCGGCACGGGTGCCAAGATTGGTGCGGGCAGTGTGGTGCTGAGTGATGTCGCACCGCACACTACGGTGGCCGGTGTGCCGGCCATCATCGTGGGAGAGTCGCAGGAGGAAAATCCGGCCATCGAAATGAACCAGAAACTCGATTGCCGTAACCCATGAATGCCTGCCGCATTCCTGATTGCCTTCGGCGCTGCCTTCTGCTGCCTGTCATTTTGGGTTTGGTCTCTTGTGATCAAATCCGGAAAGCCGCCGACAAGGTGAAATCCAAGGTCAGTGATACCCTCGAGGAGCACCTTGGAGAACTGAACGACGAGCAGGACAAAAGCCCTCTCTACGCTCTCGTTGATCAGACCGAGCAGGGTTATGTGTTCCGCAAAGATCTCGAATTTCCAACCGACCTTCGCGTTGTCACCACCTACAAGCGCCAGATTGCCGGACGTATCATACGTGAAACCGAGCTCGGAAAAAATATCGAAAACGTCAATGGCGAGGAATGGACCATCGCCGAGTTTGACCGCAAAGGGTCATCGGTGCTCTACAGCCTGAAGGAAAGCAGCTTCGAGCTTCGCATGCCAGAGCATGAGGATGAAAAAGAGTCTGAGCCTGCCCGAGCGATGAATCCCTTGCGCCAAGCACCTCCCCTGACCGAGCCGATGATCTTCGTGCTCAATGAAAATGGCTGGAAAGGTCAGGCGAAGGGAAATTTCAAGAAGATGGCGCTCAGCCAAGATCTTTCTCCAGTATTCGGTGACATGCTGGTTGAGAACGCGGTCATGGCGCGCCCACTCTGGTTTGCCAAACGCCGGATCAAGGTTGGCGACGAAGTCACCATTAGTGGTGCGGCCCTGCCGATGCTGGTTGCTGGAAAGGCCACGGGCAGCCTCACCCTCAAATTGGAAGGCATCGAGGAGGTCAAGGGACAGCCATGTGGACGATTTTCGGTGAAAGGGCAATTCAGCCGCAGCAACTTTCCCAATCTCGAGGGCCGCCTGCTTGATGAAGAGGTTTCCATACAATCCGGTGAGCTGTGGCTGTCTCTTATTTTTCCGGTAATTCTGAAGGAGAAAATCCAGACCATCCAGAGCTTCAAGCCCAGCGAAGCGGGTAGCACCATAGGTAGAGGTCAGGGAACCATTGACACCATGGTGGTGCGCGAGTGGCATGCTGACATATCGATTCCCGAGCCTCAGGCTAAGACTGAATCCGAAGAAGATGAGCCAGCAGAGGGGTCTTCAAAGACCGACGCCGATTCAGAGGCTTAGGAGAGCTCTGATCAGGCTTCTGCCGGAATCAGTGACTGACGCAATTGGCTGATGAGTTGCGCGTCCTCATTGCGCTCGGCATTCAACAGGGCCGAGTGCAGATTGTTGAGAATGCGAACCAGAATAGATCCGGGATCCGCGACCCGCTTGAGTGAGTGGCGCTCTTCGGCGCTGAGGTCAGGATTGCGCAGTAATTCCTCCTGCGCATGGAGTTGGCCACGGTTGAAGCAGTCGACGATCATGGGTCGACTACTTTCATGGATGCGGCAGAGAAAATGCTGGGGGAAGGGGACCGGTTCCACCACCAGATCAAGCCGTCGGGCGATTAAAACGAAAAGCACACCCAGGCCAATGGGATTTGATTTACCCTCGGCAACGCACCAGGCGAGATCCGAGTTTCGCGCGTCGTCATAGTCCTTGTGATTGCCACGCAGAAGTCCCTGCTTGAAAAGATGGATGCGAAGTTGATCGGCATCCGCCACATTTTTATCACGGGCTTCCTCAGCCATTAGGTCAAGAGCGTCAGAAAGGGATTGGCGACAGGTCACTCCATCGTGGAGAAAATCGGAGAGGACGCGCAGCATGGACTCGAAAAGCTCCCAATCCTCACGCAGACCCAGGGCGCCCGAAACGGGGGTTTCCCAATCCTGGTGGAGGCGTTGGCGGCGGCCCTCTGCCAGCAGGTCGCTCAGAATGCGCTCCTCTTCCTGTCTGAGAGCCTGACTGCGCGAGGCGAGGTATTCACTGAGATCGCCTCCGCACGCAACGAGACGTTCTTCGATTTTCTCACGCACTGCCGGTGTGTCATCATCGAGTAGTCGCAACAGTGCTTCCAATTCCTCTGGGTTGGGTGTTGCTTCACGGATGAGAGTGCTCACTGGGAGAGAATAGAAAGAAATCTGAGAGGGTTGTCCAGCGCTGCTGGTGGAAGCCATGAGCATGCCTCGATTTGGGGATTGAACTCAGGGACTGCATCAAGCCTTTCCCGAGGCCGAGGTGGATAAGTCGCTGGAAGATCCAGACGCTTCTCACGCTTGCTTGCCATCGGAAGCTTGCGAAGCAAGCGAAGGATGGTGCGCGATACTGGGATCGAACCAGTGACCCCCTCCGTGTCAGGGAGGTGCTCTACCGCTGAGCTAACCGCGCTTCCAATTTCGCCGGGGCGGAAAGCTAGGACGTTGGTGGGGCGCGATGCAACCCATTTTTGGCATCAACTTGCGATCCGGGAACAAAAAAGGCGGGAGACTCGTCTGAGTCTCCCGCCGATATCGTGTCCCGGACTTGGGCCGGGGTTTAAATTACTTTTTCTTAGCGGGCTTCTTAGCAGCCTTTCTCTTGGCGGGCTTCTTAGCAGC
>JAURCU010000006.1 GCA_030828305.1 Luteolibacter sp. | reverse complement strand
GAACTACTACTCAGACCCGAAACTATAATATTTACTTTGCTGATGCTGCTATCGGCGTCCCCACAAACGATGCCGTTCAGGATTATTCGTTCACTGGCGCCAATGGCTGGAGCCAGTTTTCCAGCACCTTCACGATGGCCGCCACTCAAGGAACCGGTAACGGGGCAGAGGATATACACAACGTGAACGGCAACAGCGCACGCTACATTGGCATCGAAATCATCACCAACAACGGTAATTACACCCCCAACGATGGAAACCAAACCGCCACAGGCCGTGTTGGTCTTGCAGAATTCGCAGTCACTGCAGCCATCCCCGAACCCTCCGTCGCTCTCCTCAGTGGTCTCGGCGTGCTGATGCTGCTGCGCCGCAGGAAACACTAATCCAAGCGCCCCCTCTCCCACCCCGCATTGGCTTCGCCGATGCGGGTTTTTTCTTGGGCAGGTGCCAACACACACGAAGCACGAGGCACAACGGCCGAAGAGCCGACGAGCAACGCGAGTGGCAAAACACAATCAACATGGCCGGCTGGCCATGCACACCTCGTGGATTGAGTGGAGCGAAATCAACGCACGAAGCACGAATCACGAAGAACCAATTTTAAATATTATATTTGTATTAATTTGTTATATATTAATGATGCGGCATGATCACCCGCATCCATTCCGCCGCCCTGCATGGTGTCGACGCCAAGGAGGTTGAAGTTGAGGTCAACGCCAGCGGCTCGGGAAAACCCAACATCTTCATTGTCGGACTACCGGATGCTGCGGTGCGTGAGTCTTCTCAACGCGTGGCCTCGGCCATCACGGCTTCAGGCCTCTTCATCGCCGACGGCGTAATTACCGTCAATCTGGCTCCCGCCGACCTGCGCAAGGAAGGCCCCTCCTTCGACCTACCCATTGCGCTAGCCATGACCGCAGCAAGTTTAAGTCGCCACTTCCACGAGGATGACATTTGTGTGGTGGGCGAACTCGGGCTTGATGGAGCGGTGCGCCCGGTGCGCGGCATGCTTTCCATTGCCTGCGAGGCCCGCGAACGCGGACGCACCCGCTTGCTCGTGCCCACCGCCAACGCGGTGGAGGCCGCCGCCATTGAGGGCGTTGAGGTCTTCCCTGCCAACAACCTGCGCGAGGCCTGGGATTTTCTCAGCGGTGAGTTCGAGATCCAGCCGCACCAGCATGACCGTGAGGCTTTCCTGAAGGCGAGGGAGAACCATCAGATCGACTTCTCCGAAGTGAAGGGCCAGCACCTGGTCAAGCGGGCGATGGAAGTCGCGGCAGCCGGTGGGCACAATCTTCTCATGTGCGGGCCTCCAGGCACCGGTAAGTCCATGCTCGCCAAGCGCCTGGCCACCATCCTGCCCGAGCCCAGCGAGCAGGAAGCCATCGAAACCACCAAGATCCATTCGGTGGCGGGCATCCTCAAGGGCCGCACCTCACTCCTCGCCCAGCGCCCCTTTCGCTCGCCCCATCACACCATCTCGGATGCAGGGCTACTCGGCGGTGGCACCAATCCGGGACCCGGCGAAGTATCCCTCGCCCATCACGGTGTGCTATTCCTCGACGAGTTGCCCGAGTTCCGTCGTCAAACGCTCGAGGTCATGCGCCAGCCCCTGGAAGATGGCGAGGTCACCATTTCGCGTGCCTCGGGTTCGCTCACCTTCCCTTCCCGCTTTATGTTGATCGCCGCGATGAACCCCTGCCCGTGTGGCTTTCACGGCGACCCCAAGCGAAACTGCAGCTGCACGCCCCGCCAAATCGAGACCTACCGCCAGCGCATCAGCGGTCCCCTGCTCGACCGCATCGATCTCCACATTGAGGTGCCACGAGTTGAATTCAAGGAGCTATCAGGCGGCTCGGGTGAATCCTCAGCTGCCATCCGCGAGCGGGTGCATGCGGCCCGCCAACGCCAACGCCATCGCTTCGGCAAGGACTCCATGATGACCAATGCCACCCTCAGCCCACGCCTGATGAAGGCCCACTGCCGGGCCGAGACAGTTGGCCTCAACCTGCTGGAACAAGCCATGCACGAGCTGCAATTTTCCGCACGCGCCTATGACCGCATCCTGCGAGTTGCGCGCACCTTGGCCGACCTCGCCGATCGCGAGGTCATTGCCAGCGATGATATCCTCGAGGCCATCCAATACCGCTCACTGGATCAGAAGCTGATGGCCTGATTGGCGGCAACCTACTTGCTCGCTCGGCTGGCATTTAGCAACTCAAGCAGCTCCTTGACCTTATGGGGCTGCTTTTTTGCCAGATTGGTCGATTCCTTGGGATCATCCTTCAGATTGAAGAGCTGATGCTGGTCGTCGAACTTGAGATCGAAATAATCGAGGCGCAGCGGCTTGCCATTCTCATCGAGCTCTGGCTGCCAACGCACCACATCGATCCCGCCCTTTTTCTTTTTAGGAAAGTCGCCATCACGACTGCCCTCGATCAACTTCCAGTCGCCCTTGCGGATCGCAAACTGACCATTCACCGAATGGTGCACGGTGTAGGGGCGCAGTGGACTCTTGTGTTCCATGCCTTTGAGCACCGGCATGATGTCGAAGCTGTCTTGGGCGATATCCTCGGGCGGATCAATACCATGTTGTTTGGCGAATGTAGTCATGAAGTCCGTCAGGCAAACAGTCTCGTCACTAACCGAACCCGCTTTCACCATCCCGGGCCAACGTATCAGCAGTGGAACCCGATGACCTCCTTCGTAAATGGTGCGCTTGGTCGATCGCCAGGGGCCATTGCACTGATGATTGTTGTAACCCGCCTTCTCCTTTGCGGTTTGCGGAGGACGCCCACCATTGTCGCTGGTCACAATGACGATGGTGTTGTCGGCAATCCTGCAACGATCGAGAGCATCGAGCACCTCCCCCAACGCCCAGTCGAATTCAACGGCAAACTCGCCATAGATGCCGGCATCCGTCTTACCCTTGTAACGAGGATGAGGCGTGAGCGGAAAGTGGATGTTGGTCGTCGGGTAATAGAGAAAGAAGGGCTTATCCTTGTGGCGCTCGATGAAGGCGACCGCCTCCCGGGAGAGCTCGGTGGCGGTGTCTTCAAGACTGCGCCGCGTCTTTTTCTGCGATTCCTTATCGAGGTAACTTTCGCCTTCGGACAGACCCACGATGCGGCGATCACGCATGAAGACCTGCAGCGCCTTGCCGCTGTTGTGACTGAAGGGCACGCCGAAGAACTCGTCGAAGCCGACTTCCAGCGGCCCCGGTTTGACCTCTCCGCTAAAGTCGGTGCCCATTACCTCCCCCCAGCCCAGATGCCACTTGCCAACGCATCCCGTGCGATAGCCCGCCTGCTGGAAAACCTTACCCATGGTCATTCGCTCGGTGTCGATGAGTAGCGGATGATTTTCCTGCAGTACCCAATTCTTGAGCCAACTCCGCCAGGCGTAACGGCCGGTCAATACCGAATAGCGCGTCGGCGTGCAGACTGATGAGGGTGAATGGGCATCGGTGAATCGCATGCCCTCATTGGCCAGACGATCGCAGGCAGGCGTCTCAAACTGGGTGGCGCCGTAGCAAGCCATGTCTCCCCAGCCGAGGTCGTCCGCCATAATGAATATCACATTGGGTGGAGCACCGGGCTCATTGGCAATCGCCATACCGATAAACACGGCCAGCACCATCAAGCGGCAAATCAATCTGGAAAACATCACTTACTCACGGCATTGAAGACGCTGCCCTATCAGAGCCGCCGCCACTGGTTGTCGTCTTCCTGTAACAAGGCATCTGCCTCCACCGGCCCCCAAGAGCCCGCGACGAACTCCGCGATGGGCGGAGGGTTCTTGGATTGGTGCCAGGCATGCTGGATGTGATCTATGAAGCGCCAGGCCTCCTCGACTTCGTCACGGCGGGCAAAGAGCGTTGCATCCCCGGCCATGGCATCTAGCAGGAGGCGCTCGTAGGCTTCCGGGCTGGCCTTGCCAAAACTCGTGGCGTAGTGGAAATCCATCTTAACAGGCTCCAAACGCAGACTATTTCCCGGAATCTTGGAGACCATGCGCAGTGAGATGCCCTCGTCGGGCTGGATGCGGATGACCAGCACATTGTCGCCAGCGCTGCCATCACAGCCAGTATTGAAGAGCACACAAGGCGCGTCCTTGAAGTGCACGGAAATCTCAGTGGACTTCTTCGGCAGTCGCTTGCCCATGCGGATGTAGAAGGGCACCCCACTCCAGCGCCAAGTGTCAATCATCAGGCGCAGGGCGACGTAGGCCTCTGTCCTGGACTCGGGATCCACCCGGTCCTCCTCGCGGTAGCCGGGAACCGGCTCACCATCGACATGACCCGCGGTGTATTGCGCGCGTACCACGTTCTTAGCCACCTTCTCGGGCGTATCCCAATGGCGTAGCGAGCGGAGGACCTTCACCTTCTCGTCGCGCACACCATCCGCGCTGAGATCGGTAGGCGGCTCCATGGCCACAAGGGCAAGCAATTGCAGGAGGTGGTTCTGAACCATGTCACGCAGGGCTCCAGCGCCATCGTAGTATGCACCGCGCCCGCCCTCCATGCCGAGGTTTTCCGAACAGGTGATCTGCACATGATCGATATGCTTGCTATTCCAGAGTGGCTCGAAGATCGCGTTGGCGAAGCGCAGCACCATGAGGTTCTGGGCGGTCTCTTTGCCGAGATAGTGATCGATGCGGTAGGTATCCTTCTCCTCGAAGGTGGCATTGACAACTTCGTTGAGGTGATGCGCAGTCTTGAGGTCGGTACCAAAGGGCTTCTCGACAATCACACGCGACCAGCAGCCGTCCCTGGCCTTGTTGAGCCCGGCCTGCTTGAGGTGCAGGAGGATGTCATCAAAGAACTCGGGAGCGGAAGCGATGTAGAAGAGACGATTTCCCCTGCCGCCGCGACCCTCGTCAATTCGGTCGAGCAGTTGAGCAAGTCGCCCGTAGCCCTCGGAGTCGGTGAACTCCGAGCGGTGATAGACCACGCTCTGAATGAAGGGCTTCCAGACCTCCTCATCAACTCCGGAGCGCGAGACCTTCTCATTGATGTTGGCGAGTCCCTCGCGGAATTCTTCGTCCGACTTGTCGCGTCGTGCAAAGCCCACGATCTGGATGCCGGTGGGCAACTCACCATCCGCCGCCAGATTGTATAGGGCAGGAATGAGCTTGCGATGGGTCAGGTCCCCGGTGGCACCGAAGATGACAATGGTGCATGGCTCCGCTTTGGAACGGGCGACGAGATCTTCGCGGAAAGGGTTCATGGAAAGAATACGCGGCGCTCAACCCGGCAGCGGGAAGGCGCGGTTGAAGGCGAATACCTTGTCACGGATGGCGTGCAAGGCGGCCTCGTCCTGGTGATTGCAGAGAGCTTCGTGGATGAAGTCGGCAACGGCTTCGACATCGGCTTCCTTCATGCCACGGGTCGTGACCGCTGGTGTTCCGATGCGAATGCCGCTGGGCTTCATGGGGCTACCGGTATCAAAGGGAATGCCATTCTTGTTGACGGTGATACCCGCCTCATCGAGCGCAATGGAGGCTTCCGCCCCATTAAGACCCTTAGGTCGCAGGTCCACGAGCATGACGTGGTTGTCAGTCCCGCCCGAGCAGATGCGGTAGCCGTGCTGGGCCAGGCGTGCGGCCATGGCACGCGCATTCTTGACCACCTGCTGGCAATAGGTCTTGAACTCGGGCTTGAGGCATTCGCCAAAGCAGATGGCCTTGGCAGCGATGATATGCATCAAGGGGCCACCCTGGACTCCAGGAAATACCTGGGAGTCGATTTTCTTGGCGAATTCCTCCTTGCAGAGAATGATGCCACCGCGCGGACCACGCAGCGACTTGTGGGTGGTGGAGGTAACAAAGTCGGCATGCGGCACGGGGCTCGGATGCACACCGGCAGCGACAAGGCCGGCAATGTGGGCCATATCGACAAAAAGGTAGGCACCCACCTCACGGGCGAGTCTGCCCATGCGTTCGAAATCAATTTCGCGCGAATAGGCGGAAGCACCCACCGTAATGAGAGCGGGTTTGAGTTCGCGCGCCGTCTTTTCCAATTCAGCGTAATCGATGCGCTCGTCTTCCTTGCTCACACCGTAATGAGTGACGTGGTAGAAGCGGCCCGAAAAGTTGGCTTTGTGGCCGTGGGTCAGGTGGCCGCCATGAGCCAGATCCATGGTGAAGATCTTGTCTCCCGGCTTGAGTACTGAAAAATAGACTGCGGTGTTGGCTTGGGATCCGGAGTGCGGCTGAACGTTGGCGTGCTCGGCACCGAAGAGTTCCTTGGCTCGCTCGATGGCGAGGGTTTCGACCACATCCACATGCTCGCAGCCTCCATACCAACGACGACCGGGATAACCCTCGGCATACTTGTTGGTAAGCAGGGAGCCTTGGGCCTCCATCACGGCAGGAGAAGTGAAGTTCTCGGAAGCAATCAACTCGACGTGGTTACGCTGGCGCTTTTCCTCGGCGGTGATGGCCGCGTAAATTTCAGGATCCGAGATCTGGATGGCACTTCCCGAGGACTTGCAGACGCGCTTTTCGTGGCGACCACACTCGAAGGCCGTGCTCAGGAAAATGTCCGCCATGGCCTTGGCCGTCTCGGTGTCTGTGTCCTTGCCGCTCAGGCAAAGCACGTTGGCGTCGTTGTGGCTGCGAATGATTTTAGCCTCTTCGGTGGTGCGGATGTTGGCAGCACGCACGTGACGGTGACGATTCGCGGCAATACTCATGCCGACTCCCGAGGTGCAGAGGAGAATGCCGAACTTGCAACTGTCATCACCCACCATTTTTGCGACGGCATTGGCGTAGTCGGGATAATCCACCGATTCCTTGCTGTCCGTGCCCAAATCAACCAAATCGTGACCCCGCTGGCTGAGGTGGGCGACGAGGGCCTCTTTGAGTTCAAATGCTCCGTGATCGGCTCCAATGGCAATGCGGTAAGTGGGGTGGCTCATGGTATGAATTGAAAGGGGGAGTAAAAAGCGTGGATAAGGCAGCTCCCGGCTACGGTGGGATTGAAGCGCGGGACAGCCGGGAATGGAACTGGAAACTGGAAAATTCGGGCAAAAAAAAGCACCCAATCAAGGATGACCGATTCTCACAGGCAATTGCGCAAAAGGCCGAGGCTGGGTCGCACGGAAGCCAGGCTTGGTGAGAGAGTGGATGAAGATCCATAAACGAAGAGCAACGCAGGTTGCGAGCGACTCAGCCCGCAACCCATCATCAACGCACTGGCGCATGAATACTGATTGACGATCTCAAGCTTCCCGAAGGGACTCTGAAAATCGCAACATTGCTGCATCAATCCGAGGAGCGGATATCCTGAACAATGAGCTGGAGACTGGTGCGACCTCGGAAGGTGTTGCGATCCACCGTGAAGGCGACGTCCCAGGGTTGCTCCGGCAAAGGCTTTGAGCCCCCGCCGAAAAATACCGCGTTGCGCTCGCAGCGGTCCTGGCACAGGGCGAGGCGCAAATGGTCATTTTTCATGTGGATGGGAGAGCGACTGGCGTGGACTCCGCGCGCCACGAAAATTGGCTGCGGGTTGCCACTGCCAAAGGGCTGGAGCAATTCATACTCGCCGAGGAAACCCAAGGTGAGTTGTTCAAAGTCGATCTCGGCATCGTAGAGCAGCTTGGGGGTGCGCTGCTGCTCGTCGGTCTGCTCCATGACGTATTGGGAAAAGTGCTCGCGAAAGGCGTCCAGACAATGCTCGCGAATCGAGATACCCGCTGCCATGGCGTGACCACCACCTGCCACCAAATCATCCATACATTCACGGATGGCCTCGACCAAGGAGACCCCCTCGATGCTACGCCCCGAGCCCTTGCCAAGCCCCTCCTCATCAATGGCTACGGTAAAAGTCGGCTTGTGATACTTGCGCATCAGGCGCGAAGCCACAATGCCCACCACCCCGGGATGCCACTCGCGCGAACCGAGCACGATAACCGGCAGCTCGCCCCATGCAGGGTTAGCCTCCAGCATGGCTTCGGCCTGCTTTAGGATGAGCAGTTCCTGGGCTTGGCGTTGGCGGTTATAGCCATCGAGTTGATCCGCCAGGGACTCCGCCTCTTCCCGGCTCTCGGTCATGAGGATGGCCAGCGCGTCTTCGGGTTGCTCCATGCGTCCCGCGGCATTGATCCGCGGTCCAATGCGATAGCCCACATCCATGGAGGTAGCCGTGCCGACCATGCCAGTCACTTTCTGCAGAGCCTTGAGTCCCGGGTTGAGCGTGCGCGACAAGCGCTTGAGGCCGTGGCGCACCAGCAGGCGGTTTTCCTCCACCATCGGCACGATGTCAGCGATCGTGGCCACCGACACCAGGTCGAGAAGCTCCTTGAGATCGAGATCCGCCGGGCGCTTCTTGAGCAAGGCATGGCCCAATTTGAAGACCACCCCCGCAGCACAGAGGTAGGTGAATTGCTCTCCTAGCTTGGGGTTGACCAAGGCATGACAGTCCGGCGGACCGTCAGGTGAAGGCTCGTGGTGATCGACCACTACCACATCAATGCCAGCCTCAGCCAATTGGGCAATCTCGACTACCGAAACTGTCCCGCAGTCGACCGTGATGATGAGGTCGGGCTTTCCGTTTTCGCTGATGCAGCGCGCGATGGCTGCCTCACTAAGACCATAACCTTCGGCGGCGCGTTTGGGGATGAAGCAGTCGGCCTGAAGGTGGTATGCCTGAAGAATACGCCGCATCAGGGCAATCGAGCTCACACCGTCGACATCGTAGTCGCCGTAGATACAGACCTTCTGACTCCCATCTACCGCCTGCAGAATACGCGTCACCGCGGGGCCCATTCCCGGAATGAGCATCGGATCGCTCAAATCACGCAGACGGGGTTGAAGGTAGCGCTCCAGCTCACCGGCCTGCGCAAGTCCTCGCTGCAGGATCAAATGCTCAAGAATGGCCGGAACACCGGAACCGCTCTTGCCCTCTTCATCAGGCTGGTAAGGCTGACCCCGTGGAATCCATTGTTTCGGCGTCATTTCCTTCAAGATGGGAGACGCTAAAGCCGGCTCGAAGTCGCTTCAAGAACCGATGAGCTTAAAAGGCTGACAAGGCCCGCACTCAGACCTCAGCGCCAGAGACTCGTTTGCCCGGCAGCATGCCATACATCGGGCAAGATGCGCCCACTGGCTCTGGAAATTGAAAAATCAAAGTTGGTACAGGTTCTGTAAGTCCGATCACGCAACTCATGGCCATAATGGCCTAATGTGTCATCATGACACAAAAAAATGCGCCATTTTGGCACACTTTGACACCTGCTTACCACCTTCATCACCTGTATAAATACGCAAAACACTAATAATGTGTGCCTTACATCAATTGGTACGCGCCATGCAAAGGAATGGTCATGAACAACGCCCACCGGCGTCACCAAACACACTCGAACCGCTAAGCATCATGTCTAAAATTCTCGGAATCGACCTCGGCACCACCAACTCCTGCATGGCCGTCATGGACGGCGGCGAGCCCATGGTGCTGGAAAACTCGGAGGGTGCCCGCACCACTCCGTCCGTCGTTGCCTTTACCAAAGGCGGTGAACGACTCGTTGGCCAAGCGGCCAAGCGTCAGGCGGTGACTAATCCTCAAAATACTATTTTTTCTGCCAAACGGCTAATCGGGCGCAAGTTCTCCGAGCTCACCGATGCCGACAAGCGCATGCCCTACAAGATCGTAGAAGCCGCCAACGGCGATGCTCACATCCAGGTCGAATCCGGCGGCGAAACCAAGACTTACTCCCCGCAGGAAATCTCAGCGATGATTCTCGGCAAGCTCAAGGCAGACGCTGAATCCAAGCTCAGTGAGAAAATCACCCAAGCGGTGATCACCGTGCCCGCCTACTTCAACGACTCCCAGCGTAACGCCACCAAGGCTGCCGGTGAAATCGCCGGTCTCGAGGTGCTGCGCATCATCAACGAGCCCACCGCAGCAGCCCTCGCATACGGCCTCGACAAAAAGAGCGACGAGAAGATCGCCGTCTATGACCTTGGCGGCGGCACATTCGACATCTCTGTGCTCGAAATCGGTGACGGTGTGTTTGAGGTGCTCGCCACCGACGGCGACACCCAACTCGGCGGTGACGACTGGGACAACACACTCATCGAATGGATTGTCTCGGAATTCAAGAAGGACCAGGGCATCGACCTCTCCGGTCAGCCAGATGCTCTGCAGCGCATCAAGGAGGAAGCCGAGAAAGCCAAGATCGCTCTCTCCTCGACCCAGTCCTATGACATCAGCCTGCCCTTCATCACCGCAGATGCCAGTGGCCCAAAGCACATTCAGCTTAGTCTCTCGCGCTCCAAACTCGAGCAACTCACCGACAAGCTCTTCGAGCGCACCAAGAAGCCGGTCAAGGACTGCCTCAAAGAAGCCGGTTGCTCCACTTCCGACATCAACGAGCTGGTACTCGTCGGCGGCATGACCCGCATGCCCAAGGTGGTGGAAACTGCAAAAGACCTTGCCGCTCAGACTCCTCACCAAGGCGTCAATCCTGATGAGGTGGTCGCGATCGGTGCCTCCATCCAGGGTGGCGTGTTGCAAGGTGACGTAAAGGACGTGCTTCTGCTCGACGTGACTCCCCTCACCCTCTCGATTGAAACCGAGGGCACCCGAGCCACTCCGATGATCGAGCGCAACACCACGATTCCCGCCAAGAAAAGCCAAGTCTTCTCGACGGCTGCCGACAACCAGCCAGCCGTGGATATCCGCATCTGTCAGGGTGAGCGCCCGATGTTTGGTGACAACAAACTGCTCGGAAACTTCAAGCTGGATGGCATCGCTCCGGCACGCCGCGGCGAACCCCAGATTGAAGTCACCTTCGACATCGACGCCAATGGCATCCTCCACGTCTCCGCCAAGGACAAGCAGTCCGGCAAGGAGCAGAAAATCTCCATTCAGGGCTCCTCGGGCCTCTCGGACGAGGAGATCGAAAAGGCCAAGCGTGATGCGGAGTCCCACGCAGAAGAAGACAAGAAACGCGTCGAGCAAATCGACACCAAGAACAAAGCCGAAAATCTGGTCTTCTCGGTTGAAAAACAACTGGAGGAACTGGGCGACCAAGCTCCCGCCGAACTCAAGGACATGCTTGAGGGCAAGATCAAGGACGTTAAGGACTCCATCGAGAGCGACGACACCGACAAGATCAAAGCGGCCACCGCCGAGTTGGAAAACTCACTGCAGGCCTTGGCCGAAGCCGCCCAGAAAGCCGGCGCCGCCGGCCCTCCTCCTGACATGGGAGGCGCCCCCGCCGAAGAGGGTGAATCCGCGGAACCCAAAAAGGCCAAAGGCAAGGTCGTCGACGCCGAAGTTGTCGACTAATCCAAGCAAGAACTGTCACGGAAAATCAAACTTTCCACGCCGTCAAGCTGGCGGCGTGGCTTCTCAAACACCAACCCACAATAACCAAACAAGACAATACCATGGCTAGCATCCAACCCCTCGGACAACGCGTCCTCGTCAAGCGTCTCGCAGCTGAAGCCGTCAGCGCTGGCGGCATCGTTCTGCCAGACACCGCCCAAGAAAAGCCCCAAGAAGCTGAGGTTCTCAGCCTCGGTACCGGCGGCAAGGACGAAGACGGCAAGGAAATCGAATTCAGCGTCAAAGTCGGCGATAAGGTCCTCATTTCCAAATACGGAGGCACCGAAGTCAAAGTCGATGGCCAAGAAGTCCTCATTCTCAACGAGTCCGACATCCTGGGCATCATCAGCTAATGCTGACAGTCATGAGCCATGAGTTGATGGGTCATGGGAAAACAGCTCCAAAGACGAGCCCCCATGACTCATGACCAATAACCCATGACTCCCCCACAACTCTCTGGCTCACAAGCGAGAGAAAACCATCCAACCACTCACCAACTCACAAACTACCAAACACTATGGCCAAACAATTGAAATTCGACGAATCCGCCCGCCAGTCCCTGCTGCGCGGTGTGGAAAAGATCGCACGTGCCGTCAAGGCAACCCTCGGCCCTGCAGGCCGCAACGTCATCCTCGACAAGAAATTCGGCTCCCCGACCATCACCAAGGACGGTGTGTCGGTTGCCAAGGAAGTCGAACTCGAGGATCCCTACGAAAACATGGGTGCCCAACTGATCCGCGAGGTCTCCTCCAAAACCTCCGATATCGCCGGTGACGGCACCACCACCGCCACCGTGCTTGCTGAGGCCGTTTACAAGGAAGGCCTTCGCAACGTCACCGCCGGTGCCAATCCGATCTCGCTGCAACGCGGCATCCTCAAGGCCACCGAAGCCATCGTCTCCCAACTGCGCGAAATCTCCAAGACCGTCTCTGACGCAAAGGAAATCGCCCAGGTGGCAACGATCTCGGCCAACTCCGATAGCGAAATCGGCAACATCATTGCCGAAGCCATGGATAAGGTCGGCAAGGACGGCACCATCACCGTGGAAGAAGCGAAAGGCATCGAAACCACCTTGGACGTGGTCGAGGGCATGCAGTTCGACAAAGGCTACCTTAGCCCATACTTCACCACCAACCCGGACACCATGGAGTGCAACCTTGATGATGCTTACATCCTCATTCACGAGAAGAAGATCAGCTCGCTCAAGGACATGCTTCCGCTGCTTGAGAAAGTCGCCAAGACCAGCCGTCCGCTGCTCGTGATTGCCGAGGACGTCGAAGGCGAAGCCCTGGCCACCCTTGTGGTCAATAAGCTGCGCGGCATTCTCAACATCGCTGCCGTCAAGGCGCCCGGCTTCGGCGACCGCCGCAAGGCCATGCTCGAAGACATCGCGGTGCTCACCGGTGGCCGTGTGATCACCGAAGACCTTGGCATCAAGCTCGAGAGCGTTGAACTCAGCGACCTCGGCGAAGCCAAGCGCATCGTTATCAGCAAGGAAGAGACCATCATCGTTGAAGGCGGTGGCTCCTCGGATGCCATCACTGGCCGTGTCAATCTTATCCGCAAGCAGATCGAAGACACTACCAGTGACTACGATCGTGAGAAACTCCAGGAGCGCCTCGCCAAGCTGGCAGGTGGTGTGGCCGTCATCAACGTCGGTGCAGCTACCGAAACCGAGATGAAAGAGAAGAAGGCTCGCGTCGAAGATGCTCTTCACGCCACCCGCGCTGCCGTCGAAGAAGGTATCGTTCCCGGTGGCGGCACGGCCCTGATCCGCGCCCACGGTGCCATTGGCAACCTCAAGCTCAGCGGCGACGAGGCCACTGGTGCCGAAATCGTGGCCCGCGCCATCGAAGCCCCGCTTCGCCAACTCATCAGCAATGCCGGCCGCGAGGCCGCGCTCATCGTTGAGAAAGTCAAGAATGGCAAAGGCAACGAAGGCTATAACGTGGCCACCGACAAGTTCGAGGACCTCATCAAGTCCGGTGTGGTCGACCCGACCAAGGTGACCCGTTCGGCACTGCAGAACGCAGCCTCCATCTCCGGACTCCTGCTCACCACCGAATGTCTCATCACCGACATTCCCGAGCCCGAGCCCGCTGGCGCCGGCGGTCACGACCACGGCGGCATGGGTGGCATGGGCGGCATGATGTAAGCCCAAGCCGATCAGGGAGGGCCGCCGGCCCTCTGATCGACCAAAATCAATCCAAAGCCGGATCCCACAGCATTGGGGTCCGGCTTTTTTGGCGGCAGCATGCAGGAATCATTATGGAAATCCGTAGCTTAAAACACCTTTACAGGAAAAGCTCATCTTGCATTCTGTATGGATGGTTCACAAAACTACGAACTCACACATTGCGGTTATTGTGGTATTCTGTGCAATCGTCGGATCATCCTGCGCTGCCGTGGTCGCGCCAATTACCGCAAACACCCAAGCCCACAACATCCAAGGGGGCGGAGGCATTTCCTCGCTGTTCGACGATAACGAAGGCAAAATTACCAAACCCGATGTGAATGATCCAAATACATGGACCTCAGCCGGGCAATCATGGCAAGATGACTGGCAGGGCAATGGCCCCCTCAACAGGGTGGATAACCCGACTCCGACAAACAGCAAGGTGGGCTGGGTAACTTTCGATTTCGGTACCGTGGTTTCTCTGGACGAAATTTTTATCTGGAACCTCTCCGAGGCCACTGCTCAAACCCGCCGTGTGAACACCTATAACATTTACCACTCCAACTCCCCATCAGTGGCTCCTGTCTCCGGCAGCGGCAACAACACCGCAAGCTTGGACTACGACTTTGCCAGTGGCGGGTGGACGCAATTGGTAGGAACCCGTTCACTGACCGCATATGGCAGTGGTGGTGGAGCTGCCAATGGAATTGAAACTATAGGTGTCAGTGCCCAATACATCGGGCTCGAATTTATCACCTATGGCGGCGAAGCCAACCGCGTCGGCCTCAACGAAGTCGTCTTCACTGAGGCAGCCGCCATCCCCGAGCCCTCCACAGCACTGCTTGGAGCCATCGGCAGCCTGATGCTGCTGCGCCGCCGCAGGTAACTTGCTGACTGGCGCCACTTCAATCATTCAAAACCCACTTCCCTGTCAGTAGAGTGGGTTTTTTCATGCCTTCGAGGAGAGCTTCTGGCATCCGGCCAAACCAAACACCAACCCTGGCAGCATACACAGCCCAGATTCTTACGCGTAAAATTGTCGCTTGAATCTTCCTGCGCGCCCACCCATCAGTGCGGCATGATTGCCACCAATGGGCTATCCCTGCACGACCTCAGCTACTCCGAAATGGAGCAGGCATTGCAGAGTGACGGCGTCAACCCGGCCCATGCCAAGGCTTTGTGGCAGGGCCTGCACCGAGATGCGCTGGTCGATCTGAGCGTGGCCGACTTCCTTCCCCCACTGCGCAAGTGGGTGGATGAGAACGTTGGTAATGGCAGGGATGGCAGGCACTTCTTCCTGGATATCCCCGAGCTTGCCGAGGAAATTCCCAGCAGCGACGGGCTCACCCGCAAATTTCTCTTGCGGCTGCGCGATGGCCAAACCATCGAGACGGTACTGATGGGTTATGAGGGCCGCCACACTGTATGCGTCAGCTCCCAGGTCGGCTGCGCGATGGGCTGCGTGTTCTGCGCCACCGGCCAGATGGGTTTCATGCGCCACCTGCGAGCCGGAGAAATTGTTGGCCAGGTCCTCCACGCCCGCCGGGCCCTGCGCGAGCAAAATCCAGACATGCACCTGCGCAATCTGGTGATGATGGGCATGGGCGAACCTCTCCACAACATCGAAGCCGTGAGGCAGGCATTGGGCACGATCTCGGACGTGCGCGGCATCAACATCGGCCCTTCCAAGATCGCGGTCAGCACGGTCGGGGTCATTCCGGGCATCGAGCGGATGGCCGCCGAAAATTGGCCTTACCGGCTCGCGGTCAGCCTCCACGGTTCTCGGGAGGAGGAACGCGCCGCTCTTGTGCCAGTCAGCAAACGCTGGAATCTTGAAGCTCTGATCGCCGCCTGCCGCGCCTACGGTATCAAAACCGGCAAACGCATCTTCTTCGAGTGGACCCTGATTGCCGGTGAAAACGACTCTGCGCAAACAGCCCATCGCCTGGCCAAACTCTTGGAGGGAATCAACGCTCACATCAACCTCATCCCCCTCAATCCCACCGGTGGCTATGGCGGCAGCGCCAGCAAAGACGGCCATGAATTCCAACGCATCCTGCGGGATGCGGGCTTTCCCTGCACCTTCCGCCAGCGTCGGGGCATCGATGTCGCAGCGGGCTGTGGGATGCTAAAAGCCCGAGGCGAAACTGCTTGAGGGAAATTAAAATAAGTTAGATGGTGAATAAACGCAGGATTTTTGCGTCCAAGCCCACACCAACCAAAACTCCATGACTGAACTCCAATCCAAACTGATCATGAAAAAATACAACACTCTCGCTCTCGCAGCCATCTTCGCCATCGGCACCGTCAGCTGCGCTGACATGGGCCCCAACACCCAACGTGGTGCCGCAGTCGGCGCCGGAACCGGCGCTCTACTCGGCGGCATCATTGGCCATCAGTCCGGTCGTGGACTTGAAGGGGCTGCCATCGGTGCCGCTGCCGGTGCGGCCGCAGGCGGTGTCTACGGCAAACAGCAGGACAATCAGCAAGGCTACTAAGCTCACCCATTCCCTCAAAAGGGAGCTCCCGAAGAGCGGGGGCTCCCTTCTTTTTTGGAATGATTCTGGCGCTTTAGCCTCCATATCAGATAGCCTTTCCCACCCATGCGACATCTTGCTCAAGCCCTGTTCTTTCTTTTTTTTGCTGCCCTACCCCTGCACGCCCAATACGGCGAAAATGAGGATATCAGTAGCAAGGCAAACCTGATGGCAGACCATGAGAGCATTGCTCCTGGCAGCACCTTCACGGTGGCTCTACACCTTGACCACCCGGAAGGATGGCACAGTTACTACCGCAATTCCGGCGGTATCGAATTACCCCCGGAAATCCAGTGGAGTCTGCCCGAAGGCTTCAAGTCCGGGGCCATTCAATGGCCCGTTCCCGTGGTCAAGGAGGGTGACTTCGGCATCAGCTTCATCTACCCCAAGAGCCTGACCCTTCTGACTGACATCACCGCCCCCACCTCGCTCGATGTCGGCAGCATGGCCACCATCAAGGCCGCCGCCCAATGGCAGATCTGCGAAACCGGCTGCATCAATGAGGAAGGCGAATTCGAAGTAAGCCTGCCGGTCACTGAAACCGCGACACTCAATGCGGGCAGCGAGCAATTCTTCAGGGAGGTTCGCGCCAAGTTGCCAGTGACCAACGAGAGCGTGAGCTTCACTGCCATTTCCATGCCGGAGGATGTTCTGGTGACACTTCGTGGCATCGAGCCCGAAAACCCACCCACCGACTTCATTCCCGACCAAGCCTACCTGCAGGCCGCTAGTGCAGGTGGCAGCATTACCGTGGACGGTGACAGCGCCACGATTCGTTTGCCACGCAAGAGCGTGGACGCCTTCGATGAGCCCATCGAACAGGGCACTCAAGTTTCAGGCATCGTGGTTGGCAGCGCACGATCCGTGCTCATGCCCAGCACTGACATTTCATCGACCCGGGAGATCAAGCCTGATTCGGTAGCCGTCAGCTTCGGTGCCCTGCTACCGATTCTTGGCGGCATGTTTCTAGGCGGGCTCATTCTCAACCTCATGCCCTGCGTTTTCCCCGTAATCGGCCTCAAGATCATGGGCTTCGTCCAGCAATCAGGCGCGGACCGCAAAAAGGTCGCTGTACATGGTGTGGTATTTACCCTTGGCGTGCTCGCTTGCTTTGCCCTTCTCAGCGGCATCCTGTTTGCGGCACGCAGTGCTGCGGGTGATGCCGTTGCCTGGGGCTACCAACTGCAAAACCCATGGGTCGTACTCTCACTGATGCTACTCATGTTCCTACTCGCACTAAACATGTATGGCGTATTTGAAATTGGTGCCTCAGCAACCTCCATTGGTGGCAAGCTGCAGTCCAAGAAGGGCCTCATCGGCTCTTTCTTTTCTGGCATTCTCGCCACCGTGGTGGCCACTCCCTGCTCAGCTCCCTTCCTAGGGGCCGCGATTGGAGCCGCCATTGCGCTGCCAGCGCTCCAATTCTTCTCGGCATTCGGTGCGATGGCTCTGGGCCTCTCCACACCGTATCTCATCCTTTCCATCTTCCCCAAACTCATCGACACCCTGCCCCGCCCCGGCGTCTGGATGGAGAGCTTCAAGCAGGCCATGTCCTTCCTACTCTTCGCCACCGCCGGCTACTTGCTGTGGGTCTATGCCGGTCAAATTGAACTCGGCAACCTGCTCAATCCCATCTTCGGCCTTAGCGCCATCGCCATCGCTGCCTGGATCCACGGCCGCTGGAATCTGCCAAGCCGAGAGCAGCGCAGCCGCCTGATTGCGCTTGCACTGACCATCCTCTTTGCCCTCTCCGGCCTGTGGCTGATCAAGCCGCCCAAGCCATCGACTCTCGAGTGGCAAGCCTGGACTCCTGCCCTCCAGGAGAAACTACTCGAGGAGGGCACGCCCGTGTATATCGACTTCACCGCACAGTGGTGCCTCACCTGTCAGGTCAACAAGAAGCGTGCCTACACCGAGGAGGTGCTGCAAGGGTTCAAGGCCAGTGGGGTCGTTGCCCTGAAGGCTGACAAGACCAAGCCCAACGAAGACATCGACAAGGCTCTCGAGAGCTATGAGCGCTCTGCAATCCCTGTGAACGTGCTGCTGATTCCGGGTGAGGATCCCGTCATTTTTCCTGAGTTGCTCAGTCCCAATGATCTATTGAAGGCGCTGCGCCATATTGAGCCATAAAATCACACTGCCAACGTCGTTGCCGAAGGCCGTGCAAGACCTTTAGTCATGAGCCCGTGAGCGCCCTCCTTACCGCTTCAAGCGCGGCCTGACTCACCGACAATCGAAAGTCATGCCGGTTACGCGGATGAAACAACTGAAAAGCGGTCACCGGAAGACCCTTTACCGCCAAACCCACCCAGGCAGTGCCGACCGGCTTGTCTTGCGTACCCCCATCCGGACCCGCAATGCCGGTCACCGCCACGGCGATGTCGGCGTGGGCCTTATCCAGTGCGGCACCGGCCATTTCGGCGGCGACTTCCTCGCTGACAGCACCATGGGCTTCGATGGTCGTTTGCGAAACTCCCAAGATCTCGACCTTGGCCTGGTTGGCATAGGTCACAAAGCCATGGGTAAAGACAGCGCTCGAGCCGGGCACATCGGTGAGACGCTTGGAGATCAAACCACCCGTACAGCTCTCGGCAGTCGTCAGGATCTTGGACTGCTCGGCGAGAAGGCGCACCACGCTTTGTTCCAGGGAAGAACCATCATCACTGATGAGATAAGGAGCAAATGTTTCGAGCACCAGCTTGCGGGCAGCCTCGATCACCTCGTCTGAACCAATCAGTCGCAAGTCCAATTCCCCGATACGCGCGCAGTATCCGAATTCTAGGCCCTCGATGCCGGCCAGCTTGCTGTCGACGGCCTGATGGAAATCACTCTCGCCAATGCCCGTGAATTTGAGTTCGCGCACGGAGGGTGCGACTTCAATACCGCAGAGGGCACGCAGACGATGAAGCACCTCGTCGCGAAACATCGGATAGAGCTCGCGTGGTGGGCCGGGCAAGAGAAACACCGCGCACTGCGATCGGCCGTTGAGTCGGGGCGCAATGTAGACACCGGGAGCGGTGCCCAAGCCATTGGGTAGCACATCGGCACCCACCGGATTGAGAGCCTGTTTGCGGTTGGAATCCGCCATGGGACGCCCACGCTGGGCAAAGAAGGCCTCGATGGAGCGCAGTGCGGCTTCGTCTGGGATGAGTTCGAGACCCAGAACTTCCGCGGTGATTTCGCGCGTCAGGTCATCACTTGTCGGACCCAACCCACCGGTGACAATCACCACATCAGCCCGCTCCACGGACTCGCTGAGCGCCTCGCGGATGGCGTCCCCATCGGGCACGGTCAACTGGCGCTCAATGCGCAGACCGAGTTTGAAAAGCTCCCCACCAAACCAAGCCCCATGGGTGTTGAGTGTGTTTCCGAGCAGTAACTCGGTGCCGGTATTGATGACTTCGATGCGCATGGTAGGGCTTACTTGTCGCGCGCACGGATGGGCTCTTCGCTGGCCTCGGCAGATTTGTCGCCGGTTTCAGCCGTCTTGTCCTTGAGCTCCTTGGATTGCCCAACCGCCTTCGCTTCGGCTTCGGCCTGCTTCTTGGCCTTTGTTTGCTGGATTGTTTCGCGCACTCTGCCGATGGCTTCGCTATGTTCGCCCTGAGGATTGGCGGCGAGTGCCTTTTCAATCTGGGCCAGCGCATCATCCTCACGCCCGATGTTGGATAAGATCATGGCCTTGGTCATCAGCATGCGCTGGGTTTGCGCTCCTTCCAGATCGAGTTTGGCAATGGTATCGTCCACCAACTTGAGAGCTCCTTCCATGTCTTTCTTGCGAGCCAAGGCGCTGAAATCCTTGTGGAATTTGGTGAGCTGCTTTTTCAGCTCCATGCCTTTGATGTATCCGGACGCATCTTGCGGATCGGCGGCTTTGATTTGTTCGACCTCTTTCGCATAGAAGGCCTCGACTTGAGCCTCATCCAATTCCATTTGCCTCAGAGCGGCCACCATGGCCTTGGCCATTGCAACACCCTCCAGCTTGGCAGCGGCGGCGAGACTCTCGTCGCGTCTGGATTTGATCGCACGCAGCTCATCGAGATGCTTCACATAGGACTCCGGGCCACCGGCACGGTAACCGGTCTTGGCGTAGGGTCGACCCTCGGCATCCGTGAGCAGGATGGTCGGGTAGCCCCGCACGGCATACTTTTTTCCAAGCACCTTGTTTTGGGTGAGAGTTGCCTCTTCGATCTTGGATCGGTCACGCGGGAAATCGATTTCCAACAACACGAAGTTGTCCATCACTCCTTTTTTGAAGGCGTCGTGAACAAAGACCTCTTTCTTGAGCTTCACGCACCATCCGCACCAGTCAGATCCGGTAAAGTCTATCAGCAGGTCCTTGCCCTCCTTGGAGGCTTGAGCTCTGGCAACTTCAAAGTTGGTGGCCCACCCTTGCGCTCCGGCGTGCACGGTGACCGTCAGGGCGAGGGCGGCAGCTGCCTTCAGGAGTGTTTTTACGACTTTCATGGTTGGTGCAGCGACTCTAGCCCCAGAGCTCGTCTTGGCAAATCCCCTTTCAATAGCCCAACCAGGGCCCCAGCCATTTCTCGCATTCCTCAATGGTGATCCCCTTGCGCCGGGCGTAGTCTTCGATCTGGTCTTTCTGTAGATCGGAAATGGCAAAGTAATGGCTGTCGGGATGGGAGAAATAAAGCCCGCAGACCGCGGCCCCCGGATGCATGGCGCAACTTTCGGTAAGATGAACGCCGGTGCTTTCCCTTGCATTCAGCAAGTCGAAGAGAATGGGCTTTTCGGTGTGGTCGGGCTGGGCCGGATAACCGGGAGCCGGACGAATACCCCGGTAGTTCTCGTGGATGAGCTCGTCGACGGTCAGGTCATCCTCGGTCTCGATGCCCCACACCACGCGCGCCCTATGATGCAAAAGCTCGGCAAAGGCTTCGGCAAAACGGTCGGCCAGCGCCTTGACCATGATGGCACCATAGGGGTCGTTGCGTTTCTCGACCTCGGCGGCCAGATGGTCCGCGCCATGGATGCCCACCACAAAGCCGCCGATGAAATCCTGCAAGGGCTGCGGTGCCACCCAATCGGCAAGTGCCAGATTGGGCTTGCCGCTGTCTTTGCGGATCTGTTGTCGCAGGGTGTGCAGGCGGGCCTTCTCGACCTCACGATACTCGTCCTCCCAGATGACAATGTCGTCTCCATCCGAGTTGGCGGCAAAAAAGCCAAAGGTTCCTTTGGCGGAGAACCTCTTGTTCTCGATGATGTAGTCGATCCACTTCAGGGCATCACGGTAGAGTTCGGCCGCTTGCTGGGCGCCTTGCTCGTTGCGCGTTTTGAGCACTTTGTTTTCACGATCCCAGACTCCGCGCAATTGCCAGGTATGGAAAAAGGGCGTCCAGTCGATGTAGCGCGCCAACTCACGCAGGTCGAAATGCGGCACCTCGCGCACACCCGTGAACTTGGGAGACGCGATGTCGGATTGATGCCATTCGTAGCGCGGAGCGGCCGTGCGCGCCTCCTCGAGTCTGAGCGTTTCGCGCTTCGGACCGGTGTTGAAGTTGTCGCGCAGCTTCTGTTGCTTCTCGAAATTGTCTTTCACGAAGCTGTCACGCTGATCCTCCGAGAGCAGCGAGGTCGTGACCGGCACCGAGCGCGAGGCGTCGAGGACATGAACCACAGGCCCGGAATAATGCTCGGAAATTTTGATCGCCGTATGCGCCGCCGAAGTGGTGGCCCCGCCGATCAGCAATGGCTGCTTGAAGCCGCGACGCTCCATCTCCTTGGCCACATGCAGCATTTCATCGAGGGACGGCGTGATCAGCCCGGACAAACCAATGACGTCCGCACCAATTTGCTCGGCGGTGTCGAGAATCTTGTCGCAGGGCACCATCACCCCGAGGTCGGTGACCTCGAAGCCGTTGCATGAGAGCACGACACCCACGATGTTCTTACCGATATCGTGGACATCACCCTTGACCGTCGCGATCACGAAGCGACCCGCGGAGCGTTGGCGCTCGGCTCTTCTGAGCGCCTCGTCGTCACTGATACCGGGGTTGTCGGCTTTAACCTTTTCGATGTCACCTGCCAGAAACTCGGCTTTTTCGGCCTCCATGTGCGGGGTCAGCCAAGCTACTGATTTTTTCATCACCCGGGCCGACTTGACCACTTGAGGAAGGAACATCTTGCCCTCGCCAAAAAGGTCACCCACGACACCCATGCCCGTCATCAGGGGACCTTCGATCACCTTGAGTGGTCGACCATACTTAGCCAGAGCTTCCTCGGTGTCTTCCTCGATGAATTTGTCGATACCCTTGAGTAGCGCATGCTCGAGGCGCTCTTCCACCGTGCCTTCACGCCAACTCAAATCCTCCTCAAGCTGCTTGCCACCCTGCCCCTTGAATCGCTCGGCAAAGTCGAGCAGGCGCTCGGTGGCGTCGTCACGGCGGTTGAGCAGCACATCCTCCACACGCTCGAGCAGATCCTCGGGTATCTGGTCATAAACCTCAAGCATGCCGGCATTGACAATGCCCATGTCCATGCCCGCCTTGCCGGCATGGTAGAGGAAAGCCGAGTGCATTGCCTCGCGCACCACGTTATTGCCACGAAATGAAAAGGAAATATTGGAGACACCGCCCGAGACTCGTGCGCCGGGAAGGTTGTTTTTGATCCACTCGGTCGCACGAATGAAATCCAGAGCGTAGTTGTTGTGCTCTTCAATGCCAGTGGCGACCGTGAGAATGTTGGGATCAAAAATGATGTCACAGGGGTTGAAACCGACTTCATCGACCAGGACCTTGTAAGCGCGCTCGCAAATACGGATCTTCTCCTCGTAGGTGGCCGCTTGGCCCTTCTCATCAAAGGCCATCACCACCACCGCGGCACCATAGCGCATGATGTGGCGGGCCTGCTGCTTGAACTCTTGCTCTCCGCCCTTAAGTGAAATGGAATTGACGATGCCCTTGCCCTGCAGGCACTTGAGTCCCGCCTCTAGAATCTCCCATTTGGAGGAGTCAACCATGATGGGAACCCGCGCCACGTCGGGCTCTCCCTGGAGCAGCTGCAGAAAGCGCGTCATCATCTCCTTGCCATCGATGAGTCCGTCATCAAAACAGATGTCGATCACGTCTGCTCCATTCTCGACCTGTTGGCGTGCGACTTCCACCGCGGCCTCAAGATCGCCTGCACGCACCAGCTTGGCGAAGCGGGGCGATCCCGCGACATTGGTGCGCTCCCCGATCATCAGGAAACGCTTCTCGGAAGTGAGGTTGTAGGCCTCAGTGCCGGATAGTCGGAGGGTGCATTGCAGCTGAGAACTCATGATTCAACCACTGTGGGGGTCTGGTATCGGGGCGCTTGGCGCGGCGCCTTGCCCTCGAGCGCTTTGGCGATGGCAGCGATGTGATCGGGAGTGTTACCGCAGCACCCGCCCGCGATGTTGAGCAGACCCTGATCGGCGAATTCACCCATGAACTTTGCCATATCGCCGGCTTCGAGATCGAAACCGGTGGGTGCCAGAGGATTGGGAAGACCGGCGTTGGGGTAGCAGGAGACGTGAGTGGTCGCGCAAGTGGCCAACTCCTCCAAATGGCCGTGCATCAAATCCGGACCCAGTGAGCAGTTGAGACCGACCGCCAACGGTTTCAGGTGGGCAAAAGCGTTCCAGAAGGCCTCAACCTTTTGGGCCGAGATCATGGTTTCACCTCCCCGACCGACCGCTGCCGAGAGAATCACCGGCAATCGTTGGCTATCCTCTTCGAACACTTCCTGCACAGCCACGGCCGCGGCCTTGGCATTGAGTGAGTCGAAGATGGTCTCGATCATCAGCAGGTCACAGCCACCCTGGATGAGAGCGCGCACCTGGGCCTTGTAGGCCTCAAGCACCTGATCGAAGTTCACCACCCGGAAACCCGGATCGTTGGCGTCGGGAGAGTTGGAGAGCGAGACCGTCATCGGCCCGATGGCACCTGCGACATAGCGCGCCCGACCCGTGTCATTGGCGCAACGATCCGCCGCCTCGCGACATAGCTTGGCGGAGGCGACATTGAGATCGTGCGCCAATTCGATGAGCTGGGGATTTTCGATGATCTTCTGGAAGAACTCCTGATCCTTACGGCCGCCCGACTCTCGCGGATCCTCGAGGAAAAACTCGCTCTGAGCGATGCTGGTAGCGGAGAAGGTGTTGGTCTCACTGATGTCGGAACCCGCGATGAAAAAGCGCTGGTGGATGTCAGTGATAACCTCGGGTTTCGTTAAACTGAGGATGTCGCCGTTGTTGAGCAGATCCTTGGGCGCATTGGCAAAGCGTTTGCCGCGTGCCGCCGCCTCATCGAGCCCGTACTCTCGAATGGTCGTACCCATGGCGCCGTCGAGCATGAGAATGCGCTCGGCGAGGGCTTGGGTGAGTTCGGCTGTGCAGTCGGGCTGCGGCATGCGAGGAAATTAGGCACCCGGTAACCTGAATCAAGCATCAAATCATCATATCCTGATTTGATGATACGTAAGAAAGAAGGTTTTCTCCACACGCCCTCATCCTTTTTAATACAGCAGTGAGCCAGGCCACTCATCTGCAGCAACTCTTTCCCGGCGGGGACTTTGCCTGGGCCTTTCGCATGCGTAAGGCAGATCCAGCCCAGTTTTTCCGCCCTCAGGACAAGACAGACTGCCTGATGCAACAGAGAGCGGGCATTCTCGACCAACACCCTGAACGCCATCTCTGCCATTGCCATGACCACCAGAGCCACCTCAAGGGCCTGCGAGATGCTCTGGTCGAATGGCAGGTGGATACCGGTGACGCAACCGACCTTGAGTCCCTTGCGCGCCATATCGAAACCGATTTCGTGCTTCTTGACCAAGCCACCCAGAGCCTGAAAGCGGCTGCGGTCTGCTTTCCCTCCTCGTGGGATCCTGCCGAGTGGCCAGGTGCTTACATTCAGGACATTCACGCCGTCGTGCCCCGGCTAAACGTCTCGATTGGCGCAATGATCACCAAGTTTCTGACCGAGCTCAAACCCGGCAAGGCCTTCCAGCGCGCCAATTGGAGCTTCACTCGCAGCGCAAAACTCAACTACCACCCTGCCCTTGAGCGCCCTATCCTCGACGACAGCATCCGGCTCGAGGAAATCCACCTGCGTATCGAGCACCAACTCTTCACTGCCATTGAGGACACTGTCATCATGGGCATCCGCATTGAGCCTATCGCCCTGCTTGACCTGGCTGGTGAACAGAGGTTGTGGGCAAACCTGATCCAGATCCTCGATACCATGCCCGATGAAGTCGCCCGCTATAAAAGTCTGCATCTTGGCAAGGACACCCTGATCCGACTGATGCGAGCAGCGTGTGAGTCGGAATGAAAATTTCAGACAGACAAGGAGTGTAATCTCGTATTCCCTGTGAGCAACCCAGTCGCCATGTCCCGCCCAGCCACCCTCCTTCTCATTTTCGCAGCCACTGCCCTAGCCGTTCCTGAAGGCTTCGAAATCAAGACCTTTGCCGAACCCTTCGATGCCGATTACCCAGCCGCTATTACCGTGGCCCCCAACGGCGATGTATACGTTTCCTCCGATCAGAACGGCTCGCTTGGCAAGCTAAAGGACATGGGCCGCATCATTCGCTGCATCGACACCGATGGTGACAATGTGGCCGATAAGTTCGTCCACTTCGTGCCCAATGTCGACAGCCCGCGCGGAGGCCATATCGTTGGTGATACGCTCTATCTGATCCACCCGCCCTATCTGAGCAGCTTCCGCGATACGGATGGCGACGGCGTGGCCGACGAGAAGAAAGTGCTCTTAAGCGGCTTGGGAGGTGGCATCGAACATCCCCGCGGAGCTGACCACACGACCAATGGCACCCGCATGGGCATCGACGGCTGGCTCTACATCGCGGTCGGCGACTTCGGCACCACCCCTGCCGTGGGCACCGATGGCAAGGAGTACAAACTGCACGGCGGCGGTATGATTCGCGTCCGCCCCGACGGCAGCGAAGTCGAGCCTTACGCAGTGATGACACGTAACACGTGTGATGTCGCCATCTCCCCCACCCTCGATATGTTCAGCCGGGACAACACCAACGATGGCAAAGGCTGGAACACGCGCTTTCACCACTATACCGCGCTGGGCAACCATGGTTACCCCCGCCTTTACCACCACTTCACCGATGAGATGGTCTTGCCTCTCGCCGACTACGGTGGCGGCTCGGGCACCGGTGGCCTGTGGGTCGACGAGCCCGGATTTCCCGGCGAGTTCGGCAACATGCTCTACTCCTGCGATTGGACTACCGGCAACATCTACTACCACAAACACAAACAGGTCGGCGCCAGCTATGAAATTGAACAGGGCGTTTTCCAGAAAGTCAGCCGTGCGACCGACATCGACGTCGACGGCTTTTCACGCCTCTACATCGCCGACTGGGACGGCGGGCAGTTCAAGTATGCTGGCAAAGGCAAGAAAGTTGGCAAGATCCAGATCGTGACCGTCAAGGACGGCACGCCTGCGCAATATCAGGACGTCACCAAGGCTAGTATGAGCGAGTTGATAGAGCTGCTGACAAGCACCTCCCATACCCAGCGCTTCGAGGCCTCGCGCGAACTTCTGGGGCGCCATGACGGCAAAACCGCCTTCGACCGGGTCTTCGCCATCGCCGGTGACGCCAAACAACCCATTGCTGTGCGCGTCGCCGCCATCTTTACCTGCAAGCAACTCACGGGAGCTTCCTCCACCCCACATCTGGCCAAACTCCTCAAGGACGATGCCGTACGCGAATACGCCCTGCGCGCCATGACGGACCGTAAAAGCGAGCTCGAAGGCGTGCCAACCGGAGCCTACATCGAGGCACTCAAGGATCCCAATGCCCGCGTGGTTCAGCAAGCCCTCGTCGGCCTTGAGCGACTCGGCGCCAAGCAAGCAGCACCCACCATCATCGCTGCGTCCACCCAGTGGAATGAGCAAGGCAAGTCACCACGCCTGATGCACACCGCCATGCAGGCCCTCAGCTCACTTGGCAACACCAAGGCACTGCTGGCCGGCGTTGATGAGCCCAAAACCCGCTGGCTATGCCTCAAGGCCCTGAACGAACTCCATCAAGAAGAAGTCGTTGACGGTCTGATTGCCAAGGCAGGGAGTTCCACGGATGGCGAAGCCACGCTCGACATCCTGATCACTCTTGCACGCCTCCACTTCAAGGAAGCCGATTGGGATGGCAAGGCTTGGTGGGGCACTCGTCCCGATGACCGCGGTCCCTACTTCGCCCCGGTGCAATGGGCCGCATCGGCCAAGATCCGCACCGCCCTTGAACAGGGCTACGGTAAGCTTCCTGAAAAACTCAAGGGCAATTACCTCACCGGTCTCTCGATCAACCGCATCGCGATCACACAACTCAAGATCCCCGAACTCGATCCTGTGATGGCCGCACTCGGCAACCCCAATCCTGCTGCGGATCAGATCAATATCCTAATCGAAGCCGCTAAGGACAAAAGTAAGCCCATGACACGCCGCATGGAATGTTACCAAGCTATCCTGCGCGGCAATCCCAAGACCGTTCTTGCCCAGCAACTCGACATTCTTGCCGCCTGGTCAAGCGAACAAACACTACCGGCCGAGGCCGGCCAAGCCATCGAGGACTTTATCAACGAGACCAAGCGTGGAGAGCAGATCAAAGCTCTGCGCCAAATTGCCGCCAAAGGCAACGACGCGCTCAGCACAATCGCATGGAAGGCCATTCTCACCGTGACAACCAGCCCACTGGCCAAGGACAAATGGAAGGATGAAGCCAGAAGACAGACCGAAAAAACACCGAAAGAGGTCGGCTTTTTTGACGCCCTCGCCCAACTCAAGATGCCCGGTTACGGCAAGCAGATCGAAGAAGGCCTCAACTGGGACAACGACGAGCTCATTGCTGCCGCCAAACGGGCCAAGGCAGCGACCAGTGGCTCCGCATCCGATGGCAAGCGCATCGCCCAATTCAAAGCCGTAGAAGTCATGCAGTATGTCATGGGATCGGAAGGCAAGGGCGACCTTGCAGAGGGCAAGCGACTCTACACCGCCCACGGCTGCATCGCCTGCCACGCGGTCGACCCAAAAGCCGTACAAAAGGGCCCCTATCTCGGATCGGCCGGCACCAAGTTCACCCGCGACTACCTGGTCGAATCCATCCTCGATCCCAACGCTGTTGTCTCTCAAGGCTTCCAGACCACGCTCATCACCACCAAGAAGGGCGCCTCCCACATGGGCTTCATCACCAACGAGGCCGATGGAGTGATTGAGCTACGCAACATTGCAGGCGTGGCCAATCAGATCAAAAGAGCCGAAGTTAAGGATCAAAAGGCCCTACCCCAGTCGATGATGCCACCGGGTCTTACCGGATCTCTCACCCTTGAGCAGTTCAACTCGCTCATCGACTACCTGGGCTCACTCAAGGCAGCCAAATGATGGACTCCTCTCAGCGATTCATCGGCTATTGTTTTGGACGCTGACCTCTCTGTAAATATGGGGTTATCCCGTTGTTCCATCGCACCATGGAGCTCCTCCATCGGGATAGACTGGCACCAAGCATCGAAGCGGCCCGATGGCCTGTTGAAACTTCGGCTCGATTCCGGAGGCGGCAAGCGGGTGGACTAGTCCGCCAAGCATTCCATCATGGAGTCGATTACCTATCGGATTCCAACCCCTGCTCTCAAGTCCTGATGACCATGATGAGGCGGGATGCTGCAGACCCGACGCGCGCTCAAAACCCAGCTGTGATTCTTGCAAATGAATCAAGCGTAGATATCGCGCACTACCTTGGCCGGTTCCACCCCGGTCAGTCGTTGATCCAGACCCTGAAACTTGTAGGCAAAGTTCTCGTGCTTGATGCCGAGCAGGTCGAGCATGGTGGCGTGCAGATCGCGGATATGAACCGGATTCTGCACGATATTGTAGCTCATCTCATCGGTCTCACCGTAGGTTTGGCCACCTTTGATGCCACCACCAGCAAGCCACATACTGAACGCTCTGGGGTGGTGATCGCGACCATAGTTGGTAGTTGATAGCTTGCCTTGGCAATAGACGGTGCGCCCGAATTCACCACCAAAGACCACAAGGGTATCATCCAGCATGCCGCGTTGCTTGAGGTCCTGTATCAATGCGTAACAGCCCTGGTCGACATCCTTGCACTGGGAAGCAAGATCGCGCGGCAAGTTGCCATGCTGGTCCCATCCACGGTGGAAGATCTGAACGAAACGCACCCCGCGTTCCGCCAAGCGGCGGGCCATGAGTGCCGAGTTGGCAAAGGTGCCTCGCTTGCGGCTGTCTTCACCGTAGAGCTCGTAGGTGTGATCCTTCTCTCCACTCAGGTCCGTCAGCTCGGGTACGGAAGCCTGCATCTTGAAGGCCATCTCATATTGCTGCATGCGCACCTCGATTTCCGGGTCGCGGATTTCATCGAAAGAGCGCGCGTTGAGCGCGTTCATGCCGTCGAGCATCTTGCGCCGCGTCTTGCGATCGAGGCCTGGCGTATCCTTGAGGAAAAGAACCGGATCCCCCGCAGAACGCAGAGCCACGCCGGAATGCTTGCCGGGCAGGAAACCCGCGCCCCAGAGGCGCGCGGAAATCGCCTGCACATTGGCGTAGGGTGAGCTGTGTGTGGCATGAAGCACCACAAAGGAAGGCAGCTCTTCATTCATCGAACCCAAGCCGTAGGACAGCCAGGAGCCGATGGATGCCTTGCCGGCCTGCATGGAGCCGGTGTAGATCAACTGGTTGGCCGGCTCGTGATTGATCGCATCGGTGTGCATGGATTTCACCACACAAATGTCATCAACCATCTTGGCGGTGTAGGGCAACAACTCGCTGACGTAAGTCGCGCTCTCTCCGTGGCGCTGGAACTTGAAGCGCGACGGAGCCACAGGAAAGGATTTCTGACCGGAGGTCATGCCGGTCAAACGCTCGCCCTGCTCTTTGAGCCAGCCGGTGAGGTCTTCCTGGTAGCGTTTTTCAAGCTCCGGCTTGTAATCGAAAGTTTCGAGTTGGGAGGGCGCACCAATGAGCGAGATGTAAATCACCCGCTTGGCTCGGGGAGCGATGTGTGAAACCCCGTTCATCTTGGCCAGGCCTTCGGCGGCCGCCATGCCCGACTTACCCAATAAGCTCGCGAGCGCGGCCATGCCCAGACCGGTGCCCGACTTACGAAAGAACTGGCGGCGGCTGTATGCTGTGTTGTGATGTTCAATGAATGGATCCATGACGACGGGAAATTGGAGGCTCAGCGGGTGACGGTTTCATCGAGATTGAGAATCTGGCTGGCAACCAGGGTCCATGCGGCGAGTTGCGCAACATCGGCCTCCTCGGGCAGTGCGGTGCTGCCCACCGAGAGCATCTGCTTGGCACTCCCGGGCTTGTCGCTAAACTCGGCAAAGAAATCGGCATGCGACTTGGCAACGGTGGCGCGTTCATCGGCATCGAGCAAGCGGTTGATCAGTAGCAGGGTGATGCGGTCCAGACGCTGGTTGAAGTCGCTGGCCTCGTTCATGGCGCGCCAGGCGAGATGGCGACAGGCTTCTACGAACTGCGGATCGTTGAGCAATACCAGTGCCTGCAGTGGCGTGTTGGTTTTTTCGCGGGTCACACAGAAGACCTCTCGGGTGGGTGCGTTGAAGATTTCCATGGATGGCGGTGGTGCGGTGCGCTTCCAAATGGTGTAAATGGAGCGGCGGAACAACTTATCGCCGGCATCCTGCCTGTAGGATCGGGTATTGGACTGGGGCATCGCGACGGCCTCCCAGATGCCATCAGGTTGATAGGGCCTGACCGGCGGCCCACCGATTTGCTCACTGAGCAATCCCGAGGCGGCGAGCGCCAGATCCCGGATCTGCTCGCCATCAAAACGGTGACGCGGACCGCGCGACAGAAGCACGTTGCTGGCATCCTTCTCGAGTTTTTCAGCACTGACATGACCCGACTGACGATAGGCCATGGAGACTACCATCATCTTCACCATGTGGCGGTAATCCCAACCGCTTTCGATGAACTCGGCAGCCAGCCAATCCAGCAGCTTGGGGTGGCTTGGGCGCGCGCCCATCACACCGAAGTCACCACTGGTTTCCACAATACCACGGCCAAAAATGTAGGACCAGGCACGGTTCATGGTCACCCGCGCGGGCAAGGGGTTGGCTGGATCATTGATCCATGTCGCCAGGCCAAGGCGATTATTCGGCGTCCCCTCGGCCATGGGCGGCAGAAAGGCGGGGGTCGCAGCGCCAACCTTCTCGCCCTTGTCGGTGTATTGACCGCGGCCAAGGATGTGAGCGAAGGGCTCACCCTCTTTCTCCTCCATCACCAGGCTCATCGAGCCGCGGTTCTTCAGCTCAGCCATCTCCTGATCCAGCGGCTTCTTCTTGGCGCGCAGTTCAATGGATGGAGCGTCGACGTGATTGAGGTAGTATTCATAGGCCTTGTTAACCTGATCCTTGTTCCACTTGTCGCGGGGTGTGCTGATGATGTCGGCAACCTGACCCATGCTGGCAAGTCGCTTGATTTCGGGCTCCGTCAACAGCCTGCGGTAGAATCGGAAGTCCTGCAACGCCACCTTGCCGCCCGTGAGTTTGCCATCACCACCGGCACGCGAGCCCAAAACCAGGGGAACATTGGCGACAATGTTGGCACCCACCGTATTTGGATTCGCTCCCACCCGTGCGCGCTCACCATCAATGTATAGACCGGTCGATTGATGACCGGACTTCGTCCCGTCAAAGGTAACCATGAAGTGATGCCATTTCTTGGCGGGGATGCCGTTGCCACGCAGCACCTTGTTGGCTGCATTCGGCCAGGTATCGGTGATGTGTGCTGCGGGTTTGTCGCCCTGTAGGTAAAGATCCCACCCACGGAAGTTGTTGCTGGAATCCACGCGCGAGACGATGGCGCCGGTTGGCTTGCCTTCGTAGTAAACATAACCACCGTAAGAGACCTGATCGCCGCGCTCGAAAGCAGCGAAATCCCCGATTTCGACGGGCTTGTCTGAGATCACCGGGGCCTTGCCGAGTGGCCCCCTGATGCGCTCAAGATCCACCGGCCATTCGCGGTCCTTGCCATGGGCCACGCCCTTGATCGGACCCGAGGGTTCATTGAGAGGCAAATGAATCTCGAGAGAGAAGTCGAGATCACTGGCATCTGCGAGTTGTGCCGATTTCGACCACTCCTCGAATTTGGCCCTCGCCTCGGCCTTGCGTTTGGCGAGAGCCTTCTCGAGTTCGGCAATCTCGGCTTCAAGCTCAGGATAACGCTGCCGATCCTCCAAGAGCGGCACAAATAAACTCGGTGGATGGTTCGCATTGTTGCGGTCCATGGCATTCATGGTGGTGTTCCGGAAGAAGGCCGCCATCGAATAGAAGTCCTTCTGGGAAATTGGATCGAACTTGTGATCGTGGCAGGATGCGCAACCGGTAGTCAGTCCCAGCCATGCCGCAGATACAGTGTCGACTTGGTCCTTCGCGTAGATGGCCTCGTATTCCTCGGCGATGGCACCACCCTCGCCGGTGGTAGCCATGCAGCGGTTGAAGCCAGAAGCGACTTTTTGGTCGAGGGAGCTGTTGGGCAGCAAGTCGCCCGCAATTTGCTCGGTGGTGAATTGATCCCAGGGCATGTTGGCCTTGAAGGCACGGATCACCCAATCGCGGTAAGGCCAGATTGCGCGGTAGTTGTCGATGTGAATGCCGTGGGTATCGGCGTAGCGGGCGACATCCAGCCACAAGCGGGCAAAGTGCTCTGCACTGGCATCCGTGGCCAGAAGGCGGTCGGCTTCCTCCCCAATGGCCGACTCGCCACTCGCTTCAACGGCCCTGATGAAAGCATCGGTTTGTCTGGGTGACGGAGGCAGTCCTGTTAGATCGAAGGACATGCGCCGATGGTAACGACGCAGGTCATCGGCAGGGTTGGCCTTGAGTCCGTGTTCATCCAGCTTCGCCACGACGAAGCGGTCGATAGGATTGATCGCCCATCCCTCACCAACCTTGGGTAGCTCGGGGCGCTCAAGGGGCGCGAACGACCAGTGCTCCTCATAGTCGGCACCCTGCTCAATCCAGCGTTCAATCAATGCGATCTCGTGCGCCTTCATCTCCTTATGGCTTTCGGGCGGAGGCATGACGATATCCTTGTCATCGTGCGCCTTCATTCGCATGACCAGCAAGGATTCAGCGGGCTTACCCTTGATGATCACCGGTTTGCCGTTGTCGCGGGCAGCAAATGCATGCTCCTCGATATCCAATCGCAGCGGCAGATCTTGCGGGGCACGGGTGCCGGCATCCGGACCGTGGCAATGATAACAATATTCGGAGAGAACGGGCTGAACGTGCTCGTTGAAGGAAACCACTGCCGGCAGCTCGCTTGCCTGCTCTTGAACCACCTTGGGTTTGACAGCGGCTTTCTCCAACTCACTGGTGGTGGACGAGCAATCACATGCAGCCAGCAGAAAGCCTAATGGTGCCGCGAGCAAAAGCCGCAAAAAACGGGAAAACATATGCATTGAAAGATTCCATAGATACGGGCAACGGCAATGCATTTTTCAAGATTCACTCCGCGTGGAGCGCTACCATCAGACTGATCCGTCCTGAAGCTCTGTAAAGCGTCTTTGACGAAGGCTGGCGCGTGTCTATGCTGCGGGCGGATGCCATTCTCCAAACACTTGCCCCGACTGCTGGATCAAGCGACGCCAATCATGAGGCGCCTGAGCTCTCTGTTGGCGAATGACTCGACCGCTTCATTGGAGGACCTTGCCAGGCGCAGCCAGCAGGTGACCCGACGCCATTTCGGACGCACCATGCGACTGTTTGCACCACTTTACCTCTCCAACGAATGTGTCAACAACTGCAGCTACTGCGGTTTCTCGCGCGACGCGGGTATCCTGCGCACCACCCTCAGCGTGGATCAGGTTGTCACCGAGGCACGCCACCTCCACGCACAGGGTTTTCGCAATTTGCTCTTGGTTGCCGGGGAGCATCCAAAGTTCGTGAGTGACGGCTACTTGCAGAACTGCCTGGATGCACTCAAAACCTTCATTCCCACCCTCGGCATTGAAGTAGGACCGATGGAGGACCACCAATACCGCGAGATCGTTCAACACGGCGCGGAGGGTCTGGTTGTCTACCAGGAAACCTACGACCGCGAGGTCTATCGGACGCTTCACACTGCAGGACCGAAGAAAAGCTTCGACTGGCGTCTCGAGTGCCCCGAACGGGCCTATGCCGGAGGCTTCCGCCGCATTGGCATTGGCGCGCTGTTCGGCTTGGCCGATTGGAAGCTGGAAGCGATGGCACTCTGCGCCCACTTGGAATACCTCTATCGCCATTGTTGGAAAGCCCAGTTGACGATCGCCTTCCCGCGCATGCGGCCCTACGCCGGCAATTATCAATACACCCCAGACCCCGAACGCTACCTGCACGACAAGGACCTGCTGCGCTTGATCTGTGCCTTTCGCATCCTCTTTCCCCAGGTCGGCATTGTTCTATCGACCCGAGAGCCGGGCCCTCTACGCGACTGCCTGGCACCGATTGGAGTCACCCATATGTCCGCCGGAGTTCGAACGGAGCCGGGTGGATACACAGGGGCTGGAGCCGATGACCTGCACCTCACCATCAAGGGGCGACGAGTCGAGCTGGAGAGCCACACTGGCTGTGAAAAGGCCACCGAACAATTCAAAATCAGCGACAGTCGCAGCGCACTAGAAGTGGCCAACTCATTAAAAATGAAACAAATTGATCCAGTCTGGAAAGACTGGGATGAGGCCCTCCTGACAAACAGCTGATCGGGCCGCAGCGAGCTTAAACTCCCAAACCGGGGCAAAGCACACCCCCAGAATACATGACTTTCAGGCTTGTCTATGGTCCAGAAGATATAAAAATTTCAAAATACGCATTTGTGTCATGCCCCATCATTTTACCCCTCACACCCCCCTTGCAGAGTGAATAGCGAACTCAAACACAACCAAGAACAACTCCTTGCTGCCAAGCTGGAGCAGGATCCCTCTGATTGGGATACTCGTCAGCAATTGGCTCACCTCTTGTATGATCAGGGTCATTACGGCCATGCCGCAGCAGTGATTTGGGAGGCCGACCAGATTCCTAGCACAGACATGGATATAGCGTTTGCCGCTCGCATCTTGGCCAAAGATCAGCCGCGCAAAGCGATTCGCTTGCTCGCCAACGTGCTTCAGCACAACAAGGGGAAGTCCGTGCAAAACCTCGGCATGGCCAACGCACTGCTCCACCATGGCATGGTATTACAGGCGGCGCGCTTCTATGGCGCGGCACTGGAGGCTGATTCCGATCTGGTCAACCCCGACCTTGAGCACTTCATTTTATGGACAGACGAGGAACAGACCCTGTGGGGTGACTTCAAGCAGCGCCGCCCCAAACTAGGCGAACTTCCTTGGATGGCACGCGACCCGATGGAAGCGCTTAAGCTCACCAGCCGCATCAGCTTTCACACAACCCCTATCTCGGTCCCCAAACTCAAACCAGTGCCTGCCGAGGACCTCAACAACACCCTCTACCAACAAGCCGCAGAAAAAGGCGCCAAAATCACGCCACCCCCTGCTGTCACCATTCCTCAAGACCGCGTTCAAGCCAAGCACCGTCGCTACGACTCCGCCATGGGAGCGGATGTCGACACTTCTCCTAGCAAACCCAAGGCCAGCCCAACGGATGTGACTCAAGAAGTTCGCATTGCCCAGCCTGCGCAGCAACCTACTGCTGCTGCTCCGGATCCAACCCCGGAATCCCAAGTTCCGACACTCGCCCAAAAACCCCGCTTGAGCCCAGAACCCACCCCCCCTGCTGCCATCCTTGCCAGGAAGACCCCAGCAGCCAGCCAGCCAGCCGCGGCTCAAACGCCAACCAAGGGTGCTGCCATCCAAATTTCAAAACCGACCGTCGGCCCGGACGGCAAGATTCGCCGAGCAAGCATCCTGTCTAGCTCAGATTCCTCTGGCAGCGCCAGGGTTCGCAAGCCAGGGTTCGAGCCCAACGTCAAAAACGACACCGCGGCCACGGAAGCGAAAGCCGAAAACGAGATCACCTAAAAACTCAAGATTGGCAATTTAGCAAACGCTGCTGCAGCGCAAGAAGCAGGTCCTGCCGAGGAGGTCAGTCGGATGAAAAAGACCGCCGCCCAGGGCAAGGAATAGCTTCCTTCACTGGATAATCGGGCTCAGATCGATTCCGGGGTAAAACCAGAGATGCCGCCTCGACAGGCTGCGGCCCTTGAGGAAATGAAGAAGACTCGGGCGATTGCCCACCAAACCGCCCGCGTGACCCCTCTCAACGCAGCTGCCGCCGGTGTTCCCCTGCCGGCCACCCAAGGACGCAAGGGCGACTGGTATTGGATCATGGAGAATCAGGCAGTCGGCCATGTCCTTGGGTAGGAGCTCAAGGACAAGCTCAACGATTCGAACATGAAACCGCCGCTCAAGATGATCTGGACCGGCGGCATGGAACGCTGGCAGCCGGTCTGTGAGTGTCCCCAGCTGTGGCAGGGACTCAATCATCTCGGCGTCTGATTAATATATTATAAATCATGTTTTATATATTATTTATTATTGAATAAAATAACAATTGATTCAGGATGCTGAGCGATGTCACCGCTCGAAGCGCAGGTCGCGCTCAACATGCTTACCGGAATCGGGCCAGTTCGCTGTCGTCGGCTCATCCGCCACTTCGGCTCCGCTCTGCAAGTGCTGAAAGCAGATTACCATAGCCTGCTTGAAGTGGAGGGTATCGGCAAGGAACTGGCCAAGACTGTGACTGACTGGCAAAAGCATGCCGATCCAGTAGCGGAGATCAAGGCGGCCCATGCCATGGGCATCCGTTTGATCACTCCCGAGGATCCAACATTCCCACCTTACCTGTTGGAAGCCTACGACGCACCCTTACTGCTCTATTGTTGGGGAAATATCGAGGCCATGGACCAACAAGCCATAGGGGTGGTTGGCTCCAGACGCTGCAGCCACTACGGCCTACACAGCTCACGCAAGCTCACCTACCAGCTGGCTTCTTGCGGGATGACCATCATTTCCGGGCTTGCGCGAGGCATCGACACATCCGCCCATGAGGCCGCAATTGCCGCCGGTGGGCGCACCATTGCCATCCTCGGTTCCGGCTTGGGACAGCTCTACCCCGCTGAAAACGAGGCTCTGGCGCAGCGCATCGCGGGGGGGCATGGCGCTGTCATTTCGGAATACCCGCTCAACACCAGACCTGACAGGGGAACGTTTCCGATGCGCAACCGCATCATCGCCGCCTGGGCACAGGCCCTACTCGTTATCGAATGCCCAGACAAATCCGGATCACTCATCACTGCCAACCTGGCCGCCGAATACGGCCGCCCCGTATTCGTGGTTCCCGGCTATATCGACAGTAAAAATTTCATCGGCAGTCACCGCCTGATTCGTGACGGTGCAACACTTATCACTGATGGCAGTGATGTTCTCGAGGATCTGGGTGGCATGCATGTTCCCACTCCCCCACCCTCTGCAATGCAGGAAGCAAGGAACTCCATGCTCAACGCCGACCAGAGCCGGATTCTCGAGTGCATCGGCAATCAATGCATGACGGCCGACGAACTCATGGAGGCCTGCGACCTATCGGCAGCCACCGTGACGCGCTCTCTCACCCTGCTTGAGATCCATGGCATGATCAAAAGCCAGCCGGGCGCCACCTACGCGATCACGTAGGCTCACATGACGTCATTTCGTAATGGGGCTTTGAGTCCCGCAGCTTATAATGATGCTGTGACGATGATTGATCTGGAAAAAATGAACAAGCTCTTCGAAGCTGCTCTCAATGCCCCCGATCCAACGCCATCTGACATGCAGAGGCTAGGGATCAGCGATCATCACCCACAAACCCGTAAACCGCAGAGACAGTCTGGCGAGGATACCCGGCCAACCGTCCTCACCCGTTTCATCAGACCGGCATGAAAAGGTAAAGCTTACACAGCATCAACCACCTCCCTCTCCTTCAATACCATTTCCCCCCAAACGAAAAACCCGCTGACCGAAAGGACAGCGGGTTTTTTATGAGTGAGTGGGAAGCCTCTGGGCAACTTACTTGTTCTTGGCCTCTTCGCGCTCCTTGGCTTTGGCGATCACCTCGTCAGAGATGTTCCTTGGGCAGGCGGAGTAGTGACTGAACTCCATGGAGAACTGGCCACGACCAGAAGTCATGGTCCGAAGGTCACCGATGTAGCCAAACATTTCGCTCAGAGGGGCCTCGGCCTTGACGCGGACACCACCAGGAGTCGGCTCTTGGCCTTGGATCATGCCGCGACGGCGATTGAGATCTCCAATCACGTCACCAATCTTGTCCTCGGGAGAGAACACATCGAGTTTCATGATGGGCTCAAGGATTTGCGGGCCGGCCTTGGGCATGGTCTGGCGGTAGGCAGCTTTGGATGCGATTTCGAAGGCAATGGCCGAGGAGTCCACGGCGTGGAAGCCACCATCGGTCAGGGTCACCTTGAAGTCCAGGCAGGGGTAGCCGGCAAGCGGGCCACGATCAATCGAAAGCTTGAAGCCCTTCTCGACAGCCGGAATAAATTCCTTGGGCACATTGCCACCGACCACGGTGGACTCAAAGACAAAGCCATCACCGGGCTGAAGCGGCTCGATACTGTAGTCGATCTTGGCGAACTGACCGGAACCGCCGGACTGTTTCTTGTGCGTGTAGCTATCCGAGACCGGTTTGGTGATGGTTTCACGGTAGGCAACCTGAGGTGCGCCGACTTCCACCTCGACTTTGTGAGTGCGCTTCAGAATGTCGATCTTGATATCGAGGTGGAGCTCGCCCATGCCCTTGAGGATGGTTTCACCGGTTTCCTCATCGGTCTCGACACGGAAGGAGGGATCCTCGGCCACCATTTTACCAATGGCATTGGATAGCTTCTCAGCGTTGGCCTTATCCTTGGCGGCCACGGCAATCGAGATCACCGGATCAGGGAACACCATTGGCTCAAGGGTGGCAGGGTTTTTCTCGTCGCAGAGCGTGTGACCGGTCTGGACGTTTTTCAGCCCCACCAGAGCAACGATGTCACCGGCTTGCGCGGAGTCGAGCTCGTTGCGGTCATCGGCGTGCATTTCTACCATGCGGCTGACGCGCTCGGTCTTGCCCGTGAAGGAGTTGAGGATGGTGTCACCCTTCTTGATGGTGCCCGAATAGATGCGGGTAAAGGTGAGTGCACCGAACTTGTCGTCCATGATCTTGAAGGCAAGGGCGCGTAGTGGAGCATCGGACTTGGCCTCGGCAAACTTGCCGGTCTCGTTGCCTTCATCGTCGACTTCGGGAAGCGGCTTGACTTCTAGCGGCGAAGGCAAGAAATCGACGATGGCGTCTAGGATGAGTTGCAAACCCTTGTTTTTGAAGGAGGAGCCGCAATAGGTGGGGAAGAAGGCAAGGTCGATGGTGCCCTTGCGGATGCACTTCTTGAGGGTGTCGATGTCGGGCTCGTTGCCCTCGAGGTAGGCCTCCATGACTTCGTCGTCCTGCTCAACGGCAGCCTCAACCATGGCAGCTCGGTATTGCTCGGCCTTGGCCTGCATGTCGGCGGGAATGTCCTCGATGGCGAAGTTCTCGGGTTGACCACTGTCATCCCAAACGTAGGCCTTCATGCTCAGCAGATCGACAACTCCTTTGAAATCGGACTCAGTGCCGATGGGCAGCACCATGACGAGCGGAACCGCACCCAACACGCGCTTGACCTGCTCCACCACGCGGTAGAAGTCAGCGCCAATCCGATCTAGCTTGTTGACGTAAATGATGCGTGAAACCTTGGAATCGTTGGCATAACGCCAGTTGGTCTCGGACTGGGGCTCCACTCCACCGGATCCGCAGAACACGCCAACACCACCATCAAGCACCTTGAGCGAACGATAAACCTCAATGGTGAAGTCCACGTGGCCCGGAGTGTCGATCACGTTGAACTGGTGATCGCGCCAGAAACAGCTGGTAGCAGCCGACTGAATGGTGATGCCACGCTCTGCTTCCTGATCCATGAAGTCCATGGTGGATTCACCGTCATGAACCTCACCGATCTTGTGGATCTTGCCGGTCAGCTTGAGAATGCGCTCGGTGGTCGTGGTCTTGCCCGCGTCAACGTGGGCGAAAATACCGATGTTGCGATATTTGAGGAGGTCCTTCATGGGAGTGGCTTGGGAGTTGCGTGGAGGTTGTCTAGCGCAGGCTCCTGTTGAGCGCGCCGGGGGCGCATTGCTAGTCGCACCACAGAATTTGGCAACCCTGTAGTTAGCGAATCGGGAGGTTTTTTAAGGATTTGAGCTCAAATCCTCCCTTACGGCTTGCCTTCGAACCTTCCCACGCTGTTTGCTGCCTCCATGGCGCAGATCGCTAGCCCATCCCCCCGTATCTGCCCCGCATTGGAGGGCATGGAGCCGCTGGAGGTCGCCAATCAGCTGCGTTACCTGCCGGGATTGTGCTTTTTCGACACCTCCGGCCACCTGCCGAGCTCGGCCAGCCAACCTGTCTCACTGATCGCCGCCTCTCCCAGCGGCATCTTGCAAGGCTCCATCCATCGGGCCGAAGACCGCGTCGGCCTGCGCGCTGCTCTGGCCGAACTGCCCGAGGTCAAAGGCGACCACGGCTTTCCCTTGGGAGGGCTGGCCGGTTGGGTCAGCTATGAGGGTGAATTCATCTTCGGCCGATATGCTCAGATGCTGATCTTCGACCATGGCCATGGCCAGTGGTGGGAGCTGGGGAATCTCTCCGGCCAGCTCAAGGACAGCACGGACCAGAACGTTTCCATCTCGCTCTTTGAGTCCCGACAGACCGAGCAACACTTCGTCGAATCGGTCGAGCTCATCCAGGAATGGATCCGAGCTGGCGACATTTATCAGGTCAATCTCTCACAGGCCTTCGAAGCCAAGGTTTCGGGCGGCTCGCTGTTCGGCCTCTATGAGACCCTGCGCGATGCCTCCCCCGCTCCGATGTCCGCCTGGCTGGATCTGGCCGGCCGCGAGGTGCTGAGCTCCTCTCCCGAGAGCTTTCTCAAGATTTCGGGGCGGCAGGTGGAGACCCGGCCCATCAAGGGTACCCGACCCCGCTTTGAGGACCCGGACGAAGACCGCCGCTCCGCATACGAATTGCAGACCTCGCCCAAGGAGATCGCCGAGCTGATCATGATCACCGACCTGCTGCGCAACGACCTCGGCCAGGTTTGTGAGTTCGGTTCGGTGGAGGTCAGCGAGATGCTGCAACTCGAAGCCCTCGAGCAGGTCCACCACCTCGTCTCCACCATCACCGGCACCCTCCATGGCGACCACGATGCCATCGACTGCCTCGAGCGCTGCTTCCCCGGTGGCAGCATCACGGGTGCCCCCAAGAAGCGCGCGATGGAGATCATCGCCGAACTCGAGGCCCGCAGGCGCGGCATCTACTGCGGCGCCATCGGCTGGCTGGGAGCCAATGGCGAGAGCTGCTTCAACATCGCGATCCGCACCCTCGTGCGCGAGGGTAACACCCTCAGTTACCGGGTGGGCGCGGGCATCGTTGCGGACTCTGATCCGAAGCACGAGTATCAGGAAACTCTCGACAAGGCAGCGGGAATCCGACTGGCCATCGAGCGCTGGCAGCAGGGTGTTTGAGAGATCGACTGACCCCACACCGTATCTATATGCTCTCCCCTGATCCATGAGCGCCTCCGATTCGTCCGCCTACCCTGCAAACTCCTCTATCCCCCTCGACCGTCGCAAGTTTCTTAGCGCGGGTGCTGCGAGCGTCGCCGGCATGGCCATTGCCAGCACGACCCACATCACTCTCGCCCGAGATGGCATCAAAGTCAGTAGCGAGCCGGAAGAACTCGCCACGGATCTGACCACCGACGTCGATGTGGTGGTCGTCGGAGGCGGCACCGCCGGCACCATCGCTGCCATCCAGTCGGGGCGTGCCGGCGCCAAGACACTCCTGCTCGAACGCGGTGGGCAACTCGGCGGCATGACTACTGTCGGCGGAGTCTGCTATCCCGGCCTGTTCGACGCCTGGGGAACACAGATTATCATGGGCATCGGCTGGGAGCTGACCAAAGAGAGCGTTGAACTCGACGGTGGCAGACTCCCCGACTTCTCGGTCGTTCAGAAACATCACTGGATGAACCAAATTGTTGTCAATCAACACGTCTACAGTATTCTTGCTGAAGAAAAGCTCCTTCAAGCTGGCGTGGAGATTGCCTACCACGAATTCATACAAAGCGCCAAGGCCACACCCGAAGGCTGGGAACTTGGATGCGTGGGCTTCGGCACCAACCGCAAAGTCACCTGCAAACAGATCATCGATTGTACCGGCGGCGCCGAAGTCGTAGGCATGCTTGGTTTCGAACGCATGCGCGAAGACATCACCCAGCCTGGCTCCTACCTGTTCCAACTCGGAGGCAATTACGAGGTGGGTCGCAAGCAACTGCATCAGATCTACGTGCACGGCGCAGACTCCACCAATTCGCGCACCGTCACCGAGGCCAAGCTGGCTGGTCGAAAACTCGTGCTGAAAAAACTTCGCGATGCCAAGGGCAAGAAGCGCCTGATGCACCTTCAGCCCGAACCCGGCTTCCGTGAAAGCTACCGAATCAGGGGAGAAACCGTCATCACCGTTGACGACTACCGCTCCGGAAAATTCTTTGACGACGCCATCTGCTACGCCTTCTACCCCGTGGACCTTCATACCAAGAACGGCGTCAAACCCGAGCCGCTCAAGGAAGGCGTGGTTCCCACCATTCCCCTCTCCGCACTCATTCCCAAGGGCAGTGAAAACATCATCGTTGCCGGTCGCAGTGTCTCCAGCGACCGCCTCGCCAACTCCGGTCTGCGCGTGCAGGCCCCCTGCATGGCCATGGGCCAGGCCGCTGCCTGCGCCGCCGTCCTTGCCGCGATGAATGGCACCACTCCCGGCAAGGTGCCACTCCATGAGTTGAAAGCACTCCTCAACAATCACGATGCCATTGTGCCCGAGGCCTGAGCCACTCAGCCCGTATTGCGCATGGCGCCCGAGAGCGCATTGATGGTGATCAGAAGCTCGGTCTGGATAACCTCGTCCTCCGACTCACCCTTTGCCTTGTGCTGACGCCAATCCTTCAACAACTGCACCTGCTTTTCGTGCAGCGGGCGCATCAGCGACGCGCGCAAGAGATTGGAGTAATGATGATTCTTGCGGCGCTCCTCAATGGGCCGATTTTGGATAACGGCAAGATGACGACGAGTCAGCGCCAATTCATCCATGAAAATGCCGGAGAATTTTTCCCGCAGCGCCTCGTCTTCCACGAGATTCATGTAGAGCTTGAAGATTTCCTCATCGGTGGCCGCCAAACTGGTGTCGATGTTGGTGAACACGTAGCGAATAAAGGCGTCCGTCTTGATGGAAGCGTGCAAGATTTCATAACCCTCGGGATTTTTCTGCTGCAATTGCTCAAGCGCACTGCCCACACCAAACCAACTCGTCATGTAAACACGGGCCTGGCTCCATGAGAAAACCCAGGGGATGGCGCGCAGGTCGTCGAGGGTGTTCATGCCCGTGCGCTTGGCCGGGCGCGAACCGATTTTACTCATCTCAATCGCGTCGATGGGCGTGGCTTGACGGAAGAAGGTGATGAAACCCTCTTCGTTGCGCATGGCGTCGTAGCATTGCTGGGAGGCCTCTGCCAACCAGGCGATGATGTTTGCCAGCGGATGGAAGGCGCGCTCACTTTGTTGGTCGAGCAAGGTCTTGCTTAGCGCATTGGCTGCGAGCAACTCCAGATTGTAGGCAGCATTAACCGGGTTGCCGTATTTCTGAGCGATGGTCTCACCCTGCTCGGTCAGGCGAATGTCACCGTTGGGAGCTCCATGCGGCAGTGCCTTGATGAAGTAATGGGTGGGGCCGGCACCACGACTGATCGAACCACCTTTGCCGTGGAAGAAACGGATTTTCACTCCGGCCTCATGGCCCACTTCGCTCAACGCATACTGGGCTTTGTAGAGGTTCCACTGGCTGGCGAGGATACCACCATCCTTATTGCTGTCGCTGTAGCCAACCATCACCTGCTGCACGGGCAGTTTGGTTCCTTCGCGCTGCTGCAGATGACTCAGGGTATGTTGAGTAACCGGATGGGCGAGGAACTCGCGCAGGATTTCAGATCCGTTTTCCAGATCCTCAATGGTTTCCAAGAGTGGCACCACGGGAATCTCGCAGTATTGACCCTCTTGGGTCATGTCGGTGAGGCCGACCTCACGGGCCAGCAGATAAACCGCCAGCAGATCGGAGACCGAGCGCGTCATGCTGACGATAAATGAGCCGATGCAGTTGGTGCCGAAGGTGCGCGTGTGCTGGGCAATCACGCGGTAGCATTCGACTACGGCTTTGGCTTCCGGCCCCAGTTCGGCCTTCAGCGCGGTGAAGGGGCGCGCGGATTGCAGCTCCTTGTTGAGAAATTCGATGCGCTTCTGCTCACTCCAGCTGCCGAAGTCGGTCTCGGCTGCATTCGAAGCCTCCAGCAACTGTTCGATGGCCTTGTCGTGGAAAGTGCTGTTCTGGCGGATGTCGAGTGAAGCCAGATGGAAACCAAAGGCCTCAACCACGCGCATCACGGTGATCACGTCATCATGGGCAATCCCCTTGGCACCATAAGCCATCAGTGAGGACTGCAACAAAGACAGATCGTCCTTGAGTTGCTGGGAATGCACGTAGGCCCCTTGCACATCCAGCAACTTGGTGGCGTGACCACGAATGGATTCCACCGGCAGCTTGTGCAGCATCAGACTGATGAACTGGCGAAAGGCCTCACCCTTGTTGCGCTCGATGACTTCACGGCCTGCGTCGCCAGTTTCTTCCAGCATCAGGGCAATGCGCTTCTGCAAGGCCTCGTTGGCATCTTGCAGATCAAGACTGAAGCTGGTGCGCTGGGCCAGCCGGGTCAGCTTGCGGCGAATCACCACGAATGCATTGAGGCGCAGTTGAAGCAAGGTATCCCGGGTCACCTCCGCGGTGACCAGAGGATGGCCATCTCGGTCACCACCCACCCAGTCGCCAAAGCGGATCTTGGGAAAGCTATGCATGGTGCAGAAGGTTTCGATGTCCATGCCGTTGAACTGAACGGCTTGCAGCATGCGGCGATCGAGAATGGAAATCACCTCCGGGAAGACATTGACCAGATAGTGCAAGATGTTGCGCAGCTCATCCTCGATATCGGGCTTCTCGAGATAGATCTCGCCGGTCTTCCACAGCCGATAGAGCGCGAGCTCGATATTGTGATTCACATGACGAATCTCGTGGCTTGTATACATCGTGTTCTCACGACGCACGAGCAGTATGTAAAGCTCGCGATGGTGCTCGAGTACGGTTGCCCGCTTTGCCTCGGTGGGGTGCGCGGTCAGCACGGGTTCGATGATCACCTCATGCAGCGCCTCCATGATCTCATTCTGGGTGAGACCTTCGTCGAGCAGCTCCTTGAAATTGATGCCCCACAAACCATTGATTGAATCCAACGAGGCTTCCTCCTTGGCTCGGCGGGCCTGCACCGCGGCATTGATTTCCACCATGTTCACCAAGTGGAAAATCATCGAGTAAAGCTGGATGTGCTTGGGCGTGATCTCTCCAACCACGGGATCCTTGTCCCCAATCCAGGGAATGGCCGCGGCGATATCGGCCTCGCCATTCTTCTCCAGGACACTTTTGAGGCTTTGCAGCAGAAACTCCAAGTCCTCATAGGGTTTTCCAAGTACTTGCTTGGTGGTCTGAAAGGTTTTCTGAAGGCTCATAGGGACAAGGGGCTGGCCGGCACTAGGGTAACGAGGCCCTAGCCCAGCGCAAAGAGCAAATGCCATGCCACGCGGCGTCTGGCGGGCACTACTCCTGTCGCCTCACGTCGTAGCCGCAAGTGGTAAAGGGCCCCACTGGCATGCCATCCTTGTTGTAGATAAGTGTCCCGTAGGGCTGGCCCGTATAGGCGTAGCGCACCGCAATGGGTTCGTTGACTTCCTTGGCGGATACCACCAACTCGGCACCCTCAATCTTGCCATCGGCCCAGTGCCAACTGCCATCCTTGGCTTGAATGGCCAGCCAGTCGATCTTGGCATCCGGCATCGGCTTGGGCGCCAGGAAGGTATCCGGCAAAGTGGCCGGGTCCGCCTTTCTGGCGATCATGAGCCCCTTTTTGGCGTCGTCGGTAAAAGACACGCGGATGGCATCCCCTTGAATCTTGTGGCCGACATAGAGTGGGCAGGCGGTCACATCCACGTTGTAGACCTTCTGCAGCACCGAGCGCGCAAGGCGCACGCCCGTATCGTATTTGTTGGGCGGGTGTTCGCCTTTGGTGCCGATGTCGATGGTCACCGCCATCCCGGTATCGGGAAGGGCAAGCGTGTCGGCATAGGCCTGACGAATCTCGGCGCGGCCATCGCCCCCGGCCGGGTTATCCGTGACAGGCTCACGGAGGCCGGGCAACTGCACGAAATGCAGCGGAAAGTCACCCTGCCCCCAGGCCTTGCGCCAACCCTCGATCAGCGACTTGAGCTTGGGGTGGTAGGCACGCTTGTCCTCCTGGTTGCTTTCGCCCTGATACCAGACCGCGCCCTTGATGGCGTAGCCGACGTGCGGCTTGAGCAACTTGATGTAGTTGCCGCCCTCGGGATAAGGATCCTGATTGAGCCAGCTCTCGATATTGGAGCCACCCACCGCCGTCACAATGACTCCCATCGGCACCAATGCATCCTGTTGCACCCGACGAATGAAATAGAAGCCGACGCGCGAAATCCCAACTGCCGTTTCAGGCGTGCACACTAGCCACTTGTCATCCTTGGCGGAGTAGTGGCGCAATGAAGGATAGTTCGCTTTGGGAATGCTGTCGGCCGGATAATTCTTGGAGTGCACCGGCTTGCGCATCCCACCCGCCATGTTGGATTGACCGGCACAAATCCACACATCGCCCACGATCAGGTTGCTCAGTTCCACCGTAGCGGACTCGCCATTCTTCTCACAGGTGATGGTCATGACTTTGCCGGGAAGCGAATCGTTGACCGACTTCAATTTCACCACCCTCATCGGATCGAGCTTCAGTCGCCACTTTCCTTCAGTGTCAGCGGTGGTGGACTTGCTCTGGGAGTCGATGATCACGGTGACCTTCGCTCCCGGCAGGGTCGCTCCCCATACCGGCACGGGCATCTCGCGTTGCAGCACCGCATTCTCGCGGAAAGGCAGTCCCAATTGGGGCTTGAGGGTGAGTGCCGCTTGCTCGCCAAGGAGGAGAGGCATGAGAAGGCCGGTGATGAGTGGGGGGATCAGGTTTTTCACAGGAAAACCAACCTAGCTGAGAAGCCCCCCAGATCAAGCCACCAAGAGGTAGTCGCGCCCTTCCACCCAGCCTTGTGCATCCAATAGCCCCTGGATTTCATCACGCACCCCGCGCTTGCCGACACCCACCAGAATGAAGCTCTGCTCACGCGGCGGTAGGTCATCGCGCCAGCGCACGGGCCGCCCATCGCGCTGACTTCCCACCTTGTTTGGGTCGACATCAATGA
>JAURCU010000069.1 GCA_030828305.1 Luteolibacter sp. | reverse complement strand
GAGTTCGCCATAAAAGTCCATCGCCAGCGGCAGGAACTTGGCGATACCCGGGCTAGGTTCGAAGTTTTTGCCGGTGACCGGGTTGATGAGTCCGGCGGCAACGTGCGAACTGCCACCTTGCTCACGCTCGATGAGTTGGAAGGGGGCTTTACGCTTCCAGAGCTCCCAAGCGAGGCAGCTTCCCGCCAAGCCTTGTCCAACAATCGTGAACATCAGCTCTCCTTGGGTATCAGTTTAAGGTTGGGATCCTGCCATTCGGGATCGTAGCCCTTGGCGTAGTTGAAGAGGTGACGGTGCATGTAAGGCTCGAAGGGCTCACGCTTGTCCTTGGGTAAGCTCAGAAAGATGGCGTCATTGAGGCCCGCTGCCAGCTTCTGCATCATCTTGAGGGTGAGCTGACGGCCTTTACGGCCCTTCTGCACCTGCTTGTGGTTGAGCTGGGCAAAAGATTTGCCGGCAGCCTCGACCAAGTCGTGATTGCTCAGGCCCCACTGGATCATGAGGGCATCGAGGGGCTGGGTGCCGTGATCACGCGAGATTTCTTCCATGGGCGATATGCTGGGCCTTGTGCCCCATGGCAGCCAACACCAAATGTGGGTTGCCTTTCGCTGTGTAGACGTTACATAGCGCGGCCATGAAACGCTTTTTCCTTCTGCTTGCCCCGCTCGCTTTCTTCGGTGCTTCCTGTGAGCGCCACGAATTCGAAGGCCCCAATGGCACCAAGCAATTGCATGAGCATGGCCATCACGGTGAGGACAACGCGCATCACTGAGCGGTCTTGCGCGAGTAAGTCAGAAAGCACTCGCCCGTTTCGGTCTGAGGCTGGAACTCGCTGATCTCGAATTCCATGGAACTTGCCAGGTATTCGCCCATGACGCTACTAAGGGTCGGAGATTTGGCACCACCCAGCAATGTGTGGGCGGCCCAGGTGAGGTGGATGGTGTCAATGGCGTCGAGTTCCGCCAACTCGCGGATGAGTTGTCCGCCACCCTCGCAGTGCAGCGTTTCGACTCCAAGCTCTTCTTTGAGCGTGCGCAAATAATCGACCAGCGTGCCACCATGGACTTGAACTTTGTGGTCGTGATGAGCCCGGTAGCCCTCGGTGGCTAGCAGGTGGATGTCACCGCCCTGGGTTTCAAAGATGGGATGGTCCACATTGAGCTCTCCATGGCGGGATACGATACAGCGCAGCGGTTGGGGGCCGTCGCTCTCCACCGTCATGGTCATGCGGTCGGTTTCAGCTGTGCCGCGGCCAACCATCAGCGCTTGCTTGCCCCGGCGCAGATCCTTAAGCCGCTGGAAGTCGGCCTCCGAGGTCCAGTTGGCGGGGCGGTGGTCTACCGATGAAATCTTGCTGTCGGCCGAAATGGCCAGATTGATCGATATTCGGGGACGATTCATGTGCTAAGACTGCTCTTGGGTGCACGGATTCGCAAGTTTTTGAGGGGTTTGAGCCTCATACCGCCCTTGCCAAAGCACATGGAACCGTGCAAGGAGTCCCAAATTACCCGCCTCCGCTGGATGCTGCCATGACCCCCGATATTGCGCTTACACTCATTGTGATTGTGCTCACGCTGACGGCTTTCGTCCGCGAATGGGCCAGTCCTGATGTGCTTGCCCTCAGCGTGCTCTGCCTTGTGGTGGCGGTGGGCCTCATCTCTCCCGAGCAGATGATTTCGGTCTTCAGCAACGAGGCCCCGCTGACCATTGGGGCACTCTTTGTCATTGGTGGTGCGCTCGAGCGTTCCGGTGCTGTGGACCGCATGGGTAAGATGCTGCGCGATCGTCTGTCGGGCAACACCCGCATTGCAATCCTCGCCTTCTCGGTGGTTTCGGCCTTCTTCAGTGCGTGGATGAACAACACTGCCATTGTTGCCATCCTGCTGCCGGTAACCCTGGGCTTTGCCCGCTCCAAGGACATTGCCGCTTCCAAGCTGCTGATGCCGCTCTCTTACGCCTCCATGATCGGGGGGTGCAGCACCCTGATCGGTACTTCCACCAACTTGCTGGTCAACGGTGCGCTCAAGGATCTGAGCGGTGTTGGAGTCGGCCCGCTCTCCATGTTCGAACTCGCGCCGGTTGGTCTGCCCATGGCGGCGGCTGTGATTGGTTATCTCGCGATCTTCGGTCCCAAGGTGATACCGACCCGATCAACCATCACCGGTTCGCTGGAAATCGATCACCGCACCACCAAGCTCTACCACCTGCTGGTCGGAGCAAACTCATCCATTGTTGGCAAGAAACTCATCGAGACTGAACTCGGCGACCGCGATACCGGCATCCATGTTATGGAAATCCGGCGTCAGGGCACGCGCCTCATGTTGCCCGTCTCGGAAGTGGTCATCGAGCCCAATGATCGTTTCATGGTCGCTTTGCACCGCCGCCGTGGTGGTGCGGCCAAGCCGGCCGCGCTCTTCGAGTCCATCGGCGCTGAACTGCTCTCAACCATTCAGGGCATTGTCTCGGAGCTGGTGATTCGCGAGGAGTCCTCGCTGGTTGGCTGGTCGTTGGCCAAGACCGACTTCCGTCAGCGATACAATAGTGTGGTGCTTGCAGTGCACCGCAGTGGTCTCAACATTACCAGCCAGATTGCCGAACTCCCCCTTGAAGCCGGAGACACCCTATTGGTGATCACCGCACGCAACAACCTCGAAACCCTCGAGCAGACCCGTGACTTCGTGCTGACCGATACTCCCGACGAGTCGCCGATGGCGGCAGCCCGTGAGCACAAACCGATGCACGCCAAGTTTGCCTGGATCGCCCTGATTGGAGTCGTGCTGGTCGCGGCCCTCACCGACTTCCTGCATCGCATGAATCCTGAGATTCCCAAGGTGCCCATTCACTTCGCGGCAATGATTGGAGCCCTCGCGCTGCTGTGGCTGCGAGTGATGACACCGCGCGAGGCATACGGCAGCATCGACTGGACCGTGCTGCTGATGCTCTACGGTCTGTTGGGATTGGGCATGACCATGCAGGCCACGGGTACGGCCGTCTGGCTCTCCAAGGGCCTGATTGGTTTCACCGAGAGTTTTGTGCCCGCCCATATGATGCCCATCGTCATGCTCTGGTTGATTTTCCTGCTGACCATGGTGCTCACCGAAATGCTCTCCAACAACGCAACCGCGGTGATGATGATTCCTATTGCCGTGACCCTGGCGATCGAGCTTGGGGTGAATCCGCGTCCTTTGATCATTGCCGTCACCCTTGCGGCCTCCTGCGCCTTCTCCATGCCGATGGGTTACCAGACCCACATGATGGTCTACGGTCCGGGTGGTTACCGCTTCACGGACTTCCTGAGGGTTGGTTTGCCACTCAACCTGATCTGCTGGATCATCGCCTGTTCCTTGATCCCGCTGTTCTGGCCCTTCTGATCAGCCCTGAAAATCCACCGTGAGATCCTCACCGAGGCCTTCGATCGTCTGCCGGAGTTTTTCCAGGCTTTCATCCGCACCAATGGCCACCCTGCCGCTGGCTCTAAACATCGGATGGCCGCTCATGGGCGCACTCTCCAAGCCCGTGGAGAATTCCTCTACGTTGCCTCCGGCCTTCGCAATGGCTGTGGTCAAATCACGTACGATGCCGGGTCGATCGTTGCCCATGACATCAATGCGCACCAGGCGTGGGGTGGGTGAGTCGCTGCTGGCCTCGCGGGCGACCTGTATGTTGATACCGGCCTGATTGAGGGTCTCGATGAGGGCGTCGACCTTGTCCTCTGGGCACTGGATGCGCGCGATGCCGGCGAACTGACCGGCGAGACGTGCCATGCGGCTCTCCAGCCAGTTGCCGCTGTGATCGGCAACGGTTTCAGCCAGTTGGTTGACGAGACCCTGGCGGTCGGGGCCAAGGATGGTCATGATAAGGTCGCAGTTCATGGGAGTATCATCAACAGAACAGATCCCGATTGCCAACTGCAATGCGCGCTTGCGACTTTTCCCGGAAAAAAGAAGAATCTCACATGATGGCCGAGGATCAACCTTTCCGAATGTTGTTTGAAACCTTCGGGCGCACGCCAATCGCACATGCTGAGTCGGTGAACCGACAGGCCCATGAACAATTGGTACGGTGGCTCGATGTGCCGACTTCGCAGGATGGTGGCTGCATTCTGTTGCGCGCCCCAAGAGCCGGTTACGGCAAGACCCACCTGCTTTCGCGCGTTCGCCACTCTTTCCACTCGACCCATGAGACCATCCTGATGCGTGCCTCGCGCGGTTACCGTATCGATGCAGCAACAGTGCTCGAGGATATCTTGCGTCACTTGCTTGAGGATCAACCCGGCCACTTGGGTTTGACACGCATGGATGTGTTGGCGCGTCGCACCATGGCCTCGGCCCTGGTGCCACTGGTTGAGTCGGGAGAGGTTCCCTGTGAAAATAAGCAGGCCGCCATTGACGCTCTGCGCGGCGACCCGCAGGGCACCTTCGATTTTCACAACCCCCGTGCTGTGACCGCGCAATGGGCCAAGGAGAGCTTTTCTGCCCTGAGTGAGCGCCTGCTGCCGCATCTTGCGCGCGCTTGCGATTTGCCCGGTCGCGAGATCGGGTTCTGGCTGCAGGCGCTCTTCCATTATTGCTCTGCTGAGCTGGATGATCATCGTCGTCATCAGGTCATGGAGGATAAGGTGTGTGCAAATGCGGCGGGTGAGTCCGGGATGATGAACCGATTGGAAGGGCTTTTGGCGCTGATGACCTTGGGCAAACGCGTGGTGTTGATTGCCGATGATCTCGAGGGCTTTTCCTCCGATCGCGGCGAAGCCTTGAACCTTGCAACTCTGATCATGGCGCTGCGTCAAACGGTGCCGCGACTGGATGTGTTGATTTCACTCAACCAGGATGTGTGGGATGAGGTGTTTGTGCCCTGTCTTAGCGATGGACTTGCCGACCGCCTCTCCGAGCGCCTGATCGAACTGCACCCACTCAGCGAGGCTGACATGGTGGCCCTGCTTGACTCACGCGCTCCGGGATGGGGTTCGAACATTCTGGCTCATCTGGATCGGAACAAGACGGGCACCCACGCCCGTGGTCTGATCCGCGAGGCGGCCAAAGCCTGGGAGCGGGTCCACTTTGAGGATCTTCAGCCGGAAAAATCCGCCAACGAAACCTTTGTCGCGCCAGTGGTGCAGCAAATCCGGCAAATTCCGACTGCGGACACCAAGCCAGAGCCGCAACCGGGTTCTGCGCTCGACCTCAGGCGAGCCCAAGCTCATCAACCCCAGCCAGCCGATGTTCAGGTTGAAGAAGGCACCCCTCTGCCCTTCATGGTGGAGTCAGTTGATGCGGGCGCGAGGCCCCAACTCGCTGCTTCTGAGTCGACTGCAGCCGAGGAGCCACCCATCGAGGAGCGGCTCGCTTCTCTCGATCCTGAGGATCAAGCGAAAGTGGAGACCCTGCTTGAGCAGTTTCGCAAAAAATTTGGGCATGGGCATTCTTGAAAATCTCAATTAACCCCTTGCGAACCCGGCATTTATGGGCGCTTATTGCCTCGTCACGGCATGAGTAAAACGACCCAGGAATTTGAGGCCCCCGACAGCATGGCCAAGGCTGCTCATGCAGCAGAGCACTACCAGTCGGAAACTCAGGATTTGGTGGGAGATCGCATGGTTCTTAACATGGGTCCCTCTCATCCGGCGACCCACGGAGTCTTGCGTCTGATTCTCGAATTGGACGGAGAGCTTATTTGCAAGGCAGAGCCCGACGTTGGCTTCCTTCACCGCGGTGACGAGAAGATCGCCGAGAACATGCACTACAACCAGTTCGTGCCCTACACTGACCGGCTCGACTACCTTGCTCCTCTGGCCAATAATGTCGCTTACGCGTCGGCGGTCGAAAAACTGCTCGGCTGGGAGTTGCCACCCAGAGGCCAGGCCTTGCGGGTATTGTGCTGTGAGCTGGCGCGCATTTCCTCGCACATGCTCGGCGTTGGTGTCTGCGCCATGGATGTCGGCGCAATGACCGTTTTCCTCTACACCTTTACCGAGCGTGAAAAGATTTACAACATGTGTGAGCAGCTTACCGGAGCGCGCTTCACCACATCCTACACCCGTGTTGGTGGCCAGTTGCGCGACCTCCCTGAGGGCATGGAGACAAGCATCCGTCAGTTCCTCAATGAATGTGAGGTCACCATATCAGAGGTCTCCAAACTCCTGGACAGGAACAAGATCTTCCTTGATCGCATGGTGGACGTCGGTGTCATCACTGGCGAATCTGCCATCGATTGGGGCATTACCGGTCCCAACCTGCGGGGTTCAGGCGTGCCCCGCGATCTGCGAAAGGACAGTCCCTATCTCGGTTACGAAAAATATGAGTTTGATGTGCCGGTGGCGGATGAGGGTGACTGCTACGCGCGCTATCAGGTGCGCATGGAGGAAATGAAGCAGTCGATCCGCATCATTCGCCAAGTGCTCGACCACATGCCGGATGGCCCTGTGAATCTGGCGCATTCCAAGAGCATGTTGCCCGAGAAGGAGAGGGTGTTGATGTCCATGGAGGAACTCATCCACCACTTTATTGTGGCCACCCAAGGCATCGACGCTCCTGCCGGTGAAGTCTATTTTGCAGCTGAGAATCCGAAGGGAGAGCTCGGCTTCTATATTCACTCCAAGGGCGGGGGAGTTCCCAACCGCCTCAAGATACGCAGCCCTTCATTCTGCAACCTCTCGATTTGCTCGAAGTTGTTGAAGGGTCACATGGTCTCCGATATTCCCGCCATCCTCGGCTCGCTCGATTTTGTCATGGGCGAGTGCGACCGCTGATCTCCAGAATCCAAAACTACCCACACAAACCTTGAAAATCCGCAGCATCATCACCGCTTTGCTCCTGACGGCTCTGCCGACGTTGGCCGACTTCCGCACCTGGACCAATTCTGAGGGTCAGACTGCGGATCTTGAGTTGCGTAGTGTTGAAGAGGTCGACGGCGAAAAAGTCGGTTTGTTCGGCATGAAGAGTGGCAGGTCGGTACGCCTTAAGGCTTCGCAACTCAGTGCGCAAGATGCCGAATCTCTGGAAGCCTGGAAGCCAGCCGAGTCGGCTAAGCCGGCCAAGGAAACGGTGTTTGGAAAGGTTCTGGATGGCAACCTGGTGGTTCTCACTGATGGCCGTTTCAAGGATATCAAAGACCACAAGACCCCTGAAAAATATTACGTTTTCTACTACACCGCTTCCTGGTGTCCGCCTTGCCGAACATTCACTCCCACCTTGGTTTCATGGTACAACAAGAACAAGAATGACAACTTCGAGTTGGTTTTGATTTCCTCGGACCGAGACAAGGATGCGATGCTAAACTACGCAAAAGACAAAAAGATGCCGTGGCCGCAACTCGCCCTTGATGAGTCGGGCAAGTTCAAGGCTGCCCACGATCACGGTGTGCGCGGCATTCCCTCCCTGATTCTCTGTGATCTCAATGGTAGGAATTACGGCAACTTCCGCGGCAGGCTCGACGAACTGACCGAGATGGTGAAATAGAATCCCTCTGATTCATGTCTGACTCCTCCCTCCAACATCTCGTTGCTTCCGAGAAGACTCCCGGTACCGCCAAGTTCCCATCTTTTGAAGTGAGCTCGGAAATCGAGGCCGAGGCCGAGAAGCGTATCGCGCAGTTTCCCGTTGAACACAAGCGTTCCGCCGTCCTGCCCCTGCTTCATATTGTTCAACATAAATTTGGTTACATTTCGGCCGAGGCCATCGAGTGGGTCGCCGGCAAGCTTGAACTGGAGCCCATCAAGGTTTGCGAAGTGGTCACTTTCTATCCCGGCCTGCGCCAATCCGCTCCAGGCAAGTTTCACATCCGGGTGTGTCGCACCCTGTCATGTGCGATGGGCGGATCCTACGAACTGATGGACAAGCTCTGTGAGTTGACCGGTATCGACCGCAGCAAGCAAGACTCGCATCATCATCCCATTGCCGTCTCGCCCTGTGGTAACTACTCGGTCGAGTTCGCTGAATGTCTGGCCTCTTGTGGCACGGCACCCGTTTGCCTGGTCAACGACGACTTCCACGAGGCAGTGGCCCCTGAAAAGGCTGTGGAGCTTCTCGCCAAATACCCCGCCGAAGACTCATGAAGATCGAATATTCAAAGCCTCCGCATCCGAGGGAACACCGCCTGATCTTCAAGAATGTCGATCGGGTGGGCTGGGATCCGTCCATCGAGTGCTACATCAATGAAGGCGGCTATGATGATTTAAAAAAAGCGCTCAAGATGGAGCCCTCCAAGATTACCGAGGAGGTCAAACAGTCCGGTCTGCGCGGCCGTGGTGGTGCGGGCTTCCCTACCGGCATGAAGTGGACATTCATTCCACCCAACAACACCAAACCGGTTTATCTCATTTGCAACTGTGATGAGTCGGAGCCAGGCACTTTCAAGGATCGCTATATCGTCCATCAGGACCCGCATCAACTCATTGAGGGCATGATCATCTCGGCCTATGCAGTGGGTGCAAACACGGCTTTCATCTACATGCGCGAGGAGTTTCCCGAGGCTGCCATCATCTGTGAGAAGGCCATTGAGGACGCCAGAGCCAAAGGCTTTCTGGGCAAGGATATCCTTGGCACCGGATTCGATCTTGAGATCTACGTGCACCGCGGAGCGGCTGCCTACATTTGTGGTGAGGAGACCGGCCTGATCGAGTCGCTGGAAGGCAAGCGCCCCTACCCCCGCATCAAACCACCTTATTTTCCGGCGGCACTTGGTCTCTACATGTGCCCGACTATCGTCAATAACGTCGAGTCGCTTTGCCACGTGAAGCACATCATCCGCATGGGTGGCGACGAATACGCCAAACTCGGCAAGCCGCGCAACACCGGCACGCGTATTCTCTGCGTTTCCGGGGATGTTAAGAATCCCGGCTACTTTGAAATTGAGGTCGGCAAACTGACCATGCGTGAGCTGCTCTACGAAGTCTGCGGTGGTCCCAAGGACGGGCGCGAATTCAAGGCCGTGATTCCGGGTGGTTCCTCCTCCAAAATCCTGCGCTGCGACGAAGTTTTCAAACTCAAGAACCCCGACAACAGCGAGAAGGACCTTAGTTTCTGGGACATTGCGCTCGACTTCGACAGTCTCGCTGCCTGCGGTTCGATGGCGGGTTCTGGGGGTGTGATCGTCATGGACGATTCGCGTTCGATGTCTTGGGTGCTCAATAACATCAATGCCTTCTATGCACATGAGTCCTGCGGCCAGTGCACGCCTTGCCGAGAAGGCTCCAGCTGGATGAAGAAAATTTCTGACCGGCTTGTCGAAGGCAAAGCCAGTGCCGAGGACCTCGAGACCTTGGAGCAAGTCGCCTATCAGATTGATGGACGCACCATTTGCGCCTTCGGTGAAGCTTCGTCATGGCCGGTGGAGGCCATCATTGCCAAGTTCCGTGAGGAATTGCTCGAGGATACCAGTGAATCGAACAGCGGTGTGGCCCATAACCCTGAGGCCGAGGCCCAGCGTCGATTCCTGATTGACCATGACAGCTTCCCAGCATGAGCAAGGAGTGGGGGAGATGACAGCGCAGACGTGGATCACTCTCAGTTTGCGCGTTTTGCTGGGTGCCTGGTTTCTCTATAGTGGCGGATTCAAGATCTTTGGCAGTGGTCTTGATGTCTTTGCAGGCGACCTTCACAACTACCGGCTGCTTCCCGATGATTTGGTTGCTCCGGTAGCCTATCTTGTTGCGTGGACCGAGGTGGTTGCGGGCTTGCTGCTCATGTTTGGAGTCTGGAGACGCGGCTCGATTCTGGTGATTTTCGCCATGGTCATCGGTTTTATGGTTTTCATCGGCTGGGCATGGCTGCAGCAACTGGACATCAGCTGCGGCTGCCGGGGAGATGGAGAGCCAATCAGCTTCTGGTTCAAGGTCATTGAACTGCCCGGCTACCTGCTGATCCTGCTTTGGTTGTGGTGGAAGGGAGACAAAGCACCCGGCCTGTGGACTCAGAAAAAGCAAAACATGGCTTGATTCCCGTATGTTTGCGGCTAAAAGGCCCGCCCTTTCCAACCCTTTGATGGGATTTCTCAACATTTCCATGCCGGACAAATCAAATACGCTCAAGGTCGCGCTGCCAAAGGGTAGCCTTCAGGATCCCACCATCAGCCTTTTGGCCAATGCGGGATACGACGTGCATTTGTCTTCGCGTGGGCTGCGCCCCAGCTCCAACGATCCGGAGCTCGATATTTACATGATTCGCGCCCAGGAAATCGGCCGCTATCTGGACGAGGAGTTCATCGATTGCGGTATTACCGGCTACGACTGGGTCTATGAAAACGAGGCCGACCTGGTGGACCTGGCCGAACTTCCCTACTCCCGTGCCACTACCCGGCCAACCCGCTGGGTGGTCGTGGTACCCGAAGAGTCGCCAATCAGGACTCCGCAGGATTTGCAGGGCAAGCGTATCGCCACCGAGGGTGTTGGCATCACCAAGCGCTACTTGGGCGAGCTTGGCATTGAAGCCAAGGTGGAGTTCTCATGGGGTGCCACCGAGGTAAAGGTGCCCGACCTGGTCGACGCCATCGTTGACGTCACCGAGACGGGCTCATCCATCAAAGCCAACCGCCTGCGTATCGTTGACACCATCCTCACCTCCTTCCCGCATTTTTACGCCAACAAGACTGCGGCCGCGGACCCCTGGAAAAGGCAGAAGATGGAGCGCATTGCGCTGCTGCTCAAAGCGGCACTGGGAGCTCGCGGTAAGGTGGGCCTGAAGATGAATCTACCCAAGGACAAGCTCGATGCGCTGCTCGAAATGCTGCCTTCGCTGCGTCGCCCGACCATTTCGCGCCTCTCCGAGGATTCCTGGGTGGCGGTCGAGACCGTGATTGACGAAATCGTCGTTCGAGACATTATCCCCGAACTCAAACTTCTGGGTGCCGAAGGTATCATCGAATATCCGTTGAGTAAGATAGTTCCGTAATCTTTTCTCAATTTCCTGCCAACCCCAACCCCACATCATCATGGGATCCATCAAGAAACGCCGTAAAACAAAGATCAACAAGCACAAGCGCAAGAAGCGCATGAAGCAGAATCGCCACAAGAAGCGTCTGCGCTACAAGTCCTAAGCCAATGCATTAGAGGCTGCCTGTTTGTAAATTTTCATCGAGTGCCAGGGTTCCGTCGACATGGTTCCCTGGCCTTTTTGTCACCATGAGCCTGCAGGTTTTCCCCCACTTCCAGGTCATCGACGAGTCCGATGACTGGCTGGTCGTTGACAAGGCGGCACCCCTTATCGTTCATCCGACCAATCGCAAGGACGAGCCGACCTTGCTTGGTGGTGTCGAGCAATTGCTGTCCTTCGAGATCTCCAACGGTGCTACTCCGGCAGTGGTCAACCGGCTTGACCGCGACACATCCGGTCTCGTGCTCATTGCCAAACACCGCAAGGCCGCTAGTGCTCTGGGTTCCATGATGGAGAATCGCGAGATTAACAAGGAATACCTTGCCATCGTGAAAGGCTGGCCGACCCGGGACCAATGGGTCTGTGATCAGCCCATTCAGCGCGCGGGCATCACTCGCGAATCAAGAATATGGGTGCGCCAGATTGTTCACCCAGAGGGCAAGGCCTGTCGCACCACCTTCAGGGTGCTGCAGCGTTTCAAGCGGGAAGGGGAAGCCTACGCCCTGATTCTGTGTTTTCCGCAAACGGGCCGCATGCATCAGATTCGCGTGCACCTTTCCCATGATGGCCACCCCATCGTCGGTGATAAACTCTATTCCGGTCATGGCGAGGAATACGTCGAGTGGATGGCGGATGGTTGGACAGATGGGCTCCAGACGAAATTGCACCTGCCACGCCAGGCATTGCATGCGAGCCGCCTACAGTTGGCGTGGCAGGGCAGAGCATGCGATTGGTATGCCGAGATGCCCCGCGACATGAGGAATTTCATTGATGCTCTGCCTTATTGTCAGTCCAAGTCGATGATCGAATGGAGCCGATACGAAGGATTGATTTGAGATCCGGCTGGATGCAGGATTCTCCCATGGCCCAACTCCAAGATATCGTTGCCTTTCTTGAGCGTGAATTGAAACATGATGACATCCGGGATTACCCGGGTGCCTTCAATGGACTGCAATTGGAGAATTCGGGAGTCATCGAGCGGGTGGTTTGCGCGGTCGATGCCACATTGCCGGTTGTCGAAAAGGTGGCCGAGCTTGGATCGGGCAGTCTTCTCATCGTCCATCACGGCATGTTCTGGCAGGGCGTTCAGCCGGTTACCGGAGCCTTTCGCCGCAAGCTGCGTTGCGCGATGAATGCCGACATGGCCATTTTCTCGAGCCATTTGCCCCTTGATGTGCACCCCCAGTGGGGCAACAACGCTCTTCTTGCCAATCATCTTTGCCTGAAGCAAAGCTCTCCATTCCTTGATTTCAAGGGCCTGGCGGTGGGTCTACAGGGCGGGTGGACAGGGACTGCGGAGGAGCTCAAAAAGCAGCTTGAGCAAGCCGTCGGCGGAGAAGTCCACCTGTGTGCGGCTGGACCAACCGAGATCAAGCGGATTGGCCTGGTCACGGGTGGCGCGGGCAGTGAAGTAGCCCAGGCGGCGCAAGCTGGAGTGGACGCCTTTATCACGGGCGAAGGGCCGCATTGGTCATATGGTTTGGCAGAGGAACTCGGTATCCACCTACTTTTCGGGGGGCATTATGCCACCGAGACCTTTGGAGTGAAGGCTTTGGGAGCGGTTTTGGAGAAAGAATTCGCCCTCTCATGGTCATTTGTGGATCACTCATCGGGGCTCTGACTTTTTTGGGCTTTGCGAGTTGCTGGATACCCCTAAAATCAGAGCATTGATGATAAATTTGGGGCACTTGCTGCAAATAATTAAGTAATCCGTGGCAAATTCGCCACAAACCAAAAAAAAACTTGCGACCGGGGCCGCCCCACAGCTATTTTCAATCATCAGGCGGGCATAGCTTAGTGGCAAAGCTCCAGCCTTCCAAGCTGATTACGCGGGTTCGATTCCCGCTGCCCGCTCCAACAGTCTAGACACCCAACCAATGCCCACCGCTTGGTTGGGGTGCCAAGATTAAAAACCTATCAAGCCAAGCAGATCCAAGTCCCATGAAAACCATCATCACCGTGAGCTTCGCAGGTGCCCTTATGCTCGCCGCTACGGCTGCTGCCAAGCCGGCCTCTACTGATTCCAAACCCATCCAGAGTTCGGCCTCCGTGGAAGTTCATCAGGAACTGCTTAACCTCGTCTCCCAGAAGATCAAAGCCGAGCCGTCCACGGCTGCGCAAGTGGTGAAACAGGCCATCATCGAAAGCAAG
>JAURCU010000068.1 GCA_030828305.1 Luteolibacter sp. | reverse complement strand
AATGACCAATAATTTCAATCAAGCAATTAGTGGTTCGCAAATAATCGCTATACCTGAACCGTCATCCTCGATATTTGTAGGTATTGGTGCACTAGCCTGCCTCGGCGTCCGGCGCAGACAGGCAAAGGTCGAACAAGGCAGAGCAGGCAACGTCTAACGGCGCGCCTGTCTTTTGTCATTACCCCTTCAGGGTGAGATGTTATGTCGCGCCGGGCGCGCCACCGGCTAATGGTCAGTGTCTCTCCGGGGTATTGGATATGAAATTCGTTTCCTCTGTAGTCTCGCGGACGCGGGACGCGGAAAGTTCGTGCCTTTCGTGGTCAAATCAAGAAGGCCTGGCCATTACTTCATCGAGCTGACGATCTGGTCGGTCAGTTGCTGGACGAGCTTCTCGGCATCAGGATCGAGTGAACCACCGCTCGAAGAGGCCTTGTCGCCCCCGGGGATGGTGCAAACAGTGCCGGGGTGGAAGTCCGAGTTGTCGCATAGCTGGCATTCCTTCCAGTCAGCACGCTTGTCTTCCATGCCGAGGGTCTTGCGCAGCTCAATGAGCTCCTTGGCCTGTCCACCGGTGATGGTAAGCAGCTCGCCACCCTTGAGCTGCGATGCAACCCACACGGTTTTGCAGTAGGCCTCGACATTCTCCATTTTCCAGTAGGAATCCTCGATGTCCTTGCCCCAGGTAATGACCCCGTGGTTGACCATGAGCACGGCCATGTGGTCGACGGCGGCGTTGCCCACGACCTCTGCGTTGGCAGGCGTGCCGGGGGTCTGATACTCGGCGAGGCCAATCTGACCGAGAAAGACCTCGGCTTCGGGAATCATGCAGGTCGGGGGCTGTACACCGGCCACAGCAAAGGCGGTGCCATGCGGCGGGTGGGCGTGGCAGCACGCCTTGGCCTTGGGTTGGCGCTTCATGATGGCCAGGTGGGTCATGCACTCGGAGGTGCGCTTGTACTTGCCGGCGAGTTGATTGCCCTCCAGATCGACCAAGCACATCTGCTCGACGGTCATGTAGCCCTTGGAGACCAGGGTGGGAGTGCACAATACGAGATTGTCGCCGACTCGAATGGTCAGGTTGCCGCCATTGCCGTCGGTGTATTCACGGGCCCACATGCGCTTGCCGATGTCGACCATGCGCTCCTTTAGCTCGGTGATGGCTGGCGAGTGAAAGAAGGCCTGGATCTCGGCCGGTGTCTTGGGGTCCTTGCCACTTTCCCAGTGGAATTCGTAGTCAGGAAGAATGGGCTCCGAGCCATGGTCGGCAGCAGCTGCTGAAACTGATTTTGCTGAACTGCCTCCGCCCTTGTAAATCGAACCGAGGCCATCGCGGATGACGTCCTTGGCGGACGGGGTCAGCACGGCTCCTGAGGGGATGTCGGCGGCGGACTTGCCGAGCTTCAGCAGTGCTTCGATGTCAGCGGCGGTGTAGACTTTCTTGCTCATGACTTAGGTGGGAGTGTTGAAAATTAGATTAGGAAACAGGTTGGAAATGGAGTGAATCGAAGATGGCCACGGTGATGGCGTCGAGCGGCACCCAGCCTTCAAAGGGGGCGGTGGCTTCGGAGCCCTCGACAACACCGACAATATCGCCTACGCCCGCGCCAAGTTTATCGTAGGCGACGAGGGTGGATTGGCTGGAAATGGGAGGGGTCTTGGTGCAGGCGGTATTGAAGTGTTCCTTGTCGATGGGATTGCACAGCAGCCAGCGCCCGCCCTTGAGGGAGGGATCGATGATGCTGACAGTGGCTCTACCGATGACTTGGGCGACTCTCATGCGGTTTTCTCCTCGTCGATGATGCCTTGGATGAAGTTGCGGACAGGGGATTTGGGATCGTGAACCATGTGGCGGGCTCCAATGCCGTCGGTGGAGACAAAGACCTTGGAGTGCATGCCGGCGCCGAACAGATCGATGGCGACCATCGGAGCTCCGCCCGGATTTCCGTCGGCGTCGAGCGCTTGGCACAACAGCATCTTGAACCCCTTGAGGGAGGGGTGCGCGTGGCTGCTGACAGCGTGTCCGACGACTTGGGCGGCGATCATGATCGTATGGCTCAGACAATCCGGAGGTTCTCAACGAGAACACAGCGGCGGACGCGGGTGAAGGTTTTGGGAGTGGTGATGCCCTCGCCGGTGGTGGTGGCAATCGAGTAGGAAAGATAGCCTTCGCCACCGAGACCGAGGCCGGCCACCGAGGGGCCGTTCTTTACGAAGATGGTGGTGTCCATCTCCTGGGCCATGTAGGTCATGTGGTTGACGTCCAGGGTGTGGATGATGGCAGAGTGGCGGTAGCCGTGTTCGGCGCGCTTGGCTTCGCGAACGGCGGTTTCGAAGTTGGGGCAGGAGACGATGGGCATCATCGGCATCATCTGCTCCTTCTGCACGAAGGGGTGGTCGGCGTCGGTTTCCGCGAAGAGCAACTGGGTGGCTTGCGGGATGTTGACGCCCGCATGACCAGCCAGCACCGAGGGGTCGGCGCCGATGAGTTCACGGTTGAGAGACGCCGTGGCACATCCGCCACCCTCGCCAGGTTTGATGTTGAAGGCAGCCTCGGTGAGTTTCTCGAGTTGCTGGGCATTGAGCTGGAAGCCGCCCGCCTTGGCAAGTTCCTCACAGAAGGGCTTCATCACCGAGCTGACCACGAAGATGGCCTTTTCACCGATACAGAGCAGATTGTTGTCAAACGCACCACCTTCGACGATGCCGCGCGCTGCCTTGGCCAGGTCGGCACTTTGGTCGACGACCACCACGGGGTTGCCGGGGCCAGCACAAATTGCCCGCTTGCCGGACTTCATGGCGGCGTTCACCACGGCAGGGCCACCGGTAATGGCCAGTAGGGGAATCTGCTCGTTGGCACAAATGGCATCGAAGGAGTCGAGGGTGGGCTCTTCGATGGTGGTGATGAGGTTGTCGATTCCCAATTCCTGGTGGATGGCCTGATTGTAAGCGCGCACGGCCATGGCTGCACTCTTGGCTCCACCGGGGTGGGGGTTAAAGAGCACCGAGTTGCCGGCGGCAATCATGTTGATGACGTTGCCGGTGAGCGTGGGCACGGAGTGGGTGACGGGCAGGATGGCTCCGATCACGCCGAAGGGCGCGTATTCCTCGAGGGTGATGCCACCGTCGCCACTCAGGGCGTAGGGCTTGAGCCATTCGGTTCCGGGCACGTTCTTGGTGATCTCGAGTTTGCCGATCTTGTGATCGAGTCGACCAATCTTGGTCTCGTTCATCTCGTAGGTACCCCATGGCACGGCATTCGAGACAGCGAGGTGCTTGACGATGTCGATCACCTTGTTGCGGCCCTCGATCCCAATGCTCTTGAGACGAAGGTGGGCGTTGTGAGCAGCGTCCGCGGCTTTGGTCACGCAATCAAACACACCATGCTGGCCGATGCGTCCACCACCCGAGACGATCTGGGGAGCGGGTGGCTGGTCCTTGTGGCAAGCACAGTCAGCGGGTTTGGAAGTGGCTGGCTCAGCTGGGGCAGGAGTGCCGAGCCGGCTTATCACATTTTCAACCACGCTGCGGATGGCTTCGGAATCGAGGGTCTTCATGGGTTCTAGGCGTGAAGGAATTTGGGATTAACCCCCGTGATAGAGGTTTTTGCCCTGCACCTCAACGCGGTCGATGATGGCCACGATGGCGGCATCGACCGGTATTTGCTTGAGGCCGTGGGCATTGCGGGCGGAACTGCCCTGACAGAACATGACCAGTTCACCCTCGCCGGCACCGACGGTGTCGATGGCCACGATTGTGTTCTGACCGTCCCGAAACTTGGACGGGTCTTTCTCGTCTACCAACTTGGGACGCAAGAGCAGCAGTTTCCTGCCGATCATGTGCTCGTCCTTCTTGGTTGCGACGACCTGTCCGATGACTTCTGCGAGAAACATAAGAGGTGTCCTTGGTCAACGAATGACCGCTGGTTTATTTCCGGGGAGCGCGGGCGGCAGCGGCTTGGGGCAGCACTTGGTCGATGGCCTCGTCGGGGCGGGCGATGACGTGGGCGCTGACGACTTCGGCGCCTGCTTCCGAGGCAGCCGCAGCACCAGCGTCGATAGCGGCCTTGACGGCGGCGACATCGCCACTGACAGAGGCGTTGCAGAGAGCGGAGCCTACCTGCTTCATGGGGCCGGTGAGTTCAACGTTTGCGGATTTGAGCATCGCGTCGACACCGACAACGAGTCCGGCGAGGCCGCGGGTTTCTAGGAGTCCAATTGCTTGTTTAGCCATGGTATTGGGTGGGTTGGGTTGTTAATTAACAGTTTGGTTTGTGGTTGGGATTGTTGTGCTTGGGAAAGTCGGGAAAAGGAGTCAGGAAAGCTTGCGATACACTTCGCGAGCGAGGATGAGTTCCTCGTTGGCCGGAATGACAAAGATCTTGGCAGTGGAGGCGTCGGCACTGATGTCGGCCTCCCGGGCGCGGCATGCCTGGTTCTTTTCGGGGTCAATCCGGATGCCGAAGCCATCGAGGCCCCGGCAAACGGCTTCTCGCAGATCGCGGTTGTTCTCGCCGATGCCGGCGGTGAACACGAGAGCGTCGATGCCACCAAGTTCGAGCATGTAGGCGCCGATCCAGTGGCGGATGGAATGAATGAGAGTGTCGAGGGTGAGACGAGCGTCGGAGTTGCCGGCTTCGGCGGCTTCAGAGATGTCGCGGATATCGTTTGAGACACCGGAGAGGCCCTGTAGGCCGCCTTCCTTGGTGAGTTGTCGTTCGGCTTCTTCAAGGCTGATGCCGAGCTTGCGCATCGCGTAGGGCAGAGCGCCCGAGTCAAGATCGCCGACACGGTTGTTTTGGGGCAGGCCGCTCTGTGGCGAAAAGCCCATGCTGGTGCCGATGGCGACTCCGTTGCGAATGCCAGTGACAGAACTGGAACCACCAAGGTGGCAGGAAACAATGCGCAGGGGCGCGGAGGCGAAATCGGCAGGGCCGTCGAGATAGAGGCGGCGGGCAGCTTCGGCAACATCTTCGCGACCCAGCAGTTCGGCCGAGCGTTCGGCGATGAACTTGTGGCTCGCCCCGTGAAAGCCATAGCGGCGGATGCCGATTTCACGCCAGGCTTTTGGGATGGCATAGTTGATGGAGGCCTCGGGTATCCACTGGTAGAAGGCGGTTTCAAACAGGGCCACGAGTTGGGCCTTGGGAAGTGCCTTGGTGAACTGGCGGATGCCGTTGGCATAAGGCGGATTGTGGGCCGGTGCGACTTCAGCGAAACCTTCGAGAGCGTCGATGGTCTGTTGGTCGGCGGTGACACATCCACTGAGGTTCTTGCCGAGCACGGTCTTGAACCCAACTGCATCGATCTCATCAGGTGAATTGATGATGCCGTCGTTTTGCAAGTTGTCCAGAGCGTCAGAAATGACTTGGGCATGATCCTCCACGCGCTCGTATCCACCCTTGGCAACGACCTCGGCACCGCCCGCTTCCATGCGGAAGAGGCGATACTTGAAGGAGGTCGAACCAAGGTTGGCGATGAGGATATTCACGTGGTGAATGGATATTGGGTATTGGGATATTGGATATTAGGGGGCATGAAATCGGACCCGTCGCGTGGGGGAGTGACTTCCCCAATATCTGAATATCGAATATCAAATATCTCGCGTGGAGCCCGCCAATCAGAACCAGCTGCCGAACTTTGGCAGGTCGTCGTGCGGACGGGGGATGATTTGCACGGAGCTGATCGTGCCGTAGCTGGAGCCAGCCGAGGCAGCGGCGTCAAGGCCTGCCTTGACGGCGGCGACGTCTCCCTTGAAGAAGCCGGTGACGAGGCCGGAGCCGATTTTTTCCCAGCCGGTCATTTCTATGTCGGAAGCCTTGAGAGCGGCGTCCGAGGCTTCGAGAAGGGCGATGAGGCCCTTGGTTTCGAGGATGCCTATTGCTTGTTTAGCCATGGTATTGGTGTGTTATGGTTTGAGATGGGGATTACAGTCCGAACTTGCTGAGCAGTTCTTCGTGGGGGCGGGCGATCACGTGCGAGGAGACGAGTTCGCCGACGCGGCCGGCGGCATCAGCCCCAGCATCCACAGCAGCTTTCACGCTGCCGACGTCGCCCTTGACCAGGACGGTAAGAAATCCGCCTCCGATTTGGACTTGTTTGACGAGTTCGACGTTCGCGGCTTTCGCCATCGCGTCGGTGGCTTCGACGCTTCCGACGTAGCCTTTGGTTTCAATCATGCCGAGTGCACTCATAGTATTGCTTGGTTGTTGGGTAGTGGTTGGGGTTTGAATCAATCCCCGGGTGGTGGGGTTTTTCAGTGAGCCTTATTTGGTGAGCTCACAGAAAGTATCAGGTTTCAGTCCGCAGGCATTGCCTTCATCGGTGTCGATATGGACTTCGAGTTTGAAGGAGGGGTCGACGCGAACGACCAGATTGTCGAAGGTCATGCCAAGGTCGCCGTGAACCTTGAGCTTCATGACGTCGAGATGTTTCACGCCATAGAAGGCGGCATCATCGGGATTCATGTGGACGTGGGGTTGGGCGCGGATCACGCCCTCATCCATTTTGAAGTAGCCGTTGGGGCCCATCAGCATGCAGCCGGGGGTGCCGGCGATGTCGCCCGACATCTTGGTGGGGATATCGAAGCCCAGAGAGATGGCGTCGGTGAAGGCGAGCTCCACCTGATTGAGGTTGCGGCAGGGGCCGAGGATTCGGAGATTGGAAATCACGCGGCTGCGGGGACCAATCAAGGTGATGGATTCCTTGGCAGCGTATTGCCCGTCTTGATAGAGACCCTTCATTGCAGAGAGCTGATGGCCGGGGCCGAAGAGGGCTTCGACGGCTTCCTGGGTAAGATGACAGTGACGCGCGGAAATGTTGACCAGTAGGGCATTAGGAGCCTTGGCCTGCTTCGGCAATGAGAGGCCTAGCTGGGCATACACTTGCTCACGTACCATGTGCTCGACAACGGCTCTCGGAGTGGAGGATGAAATGGGTTCAGCCATGAGTTCGACCCCTTTTTGTTGGATTTCATTGACAAGTCAACCACAAAACCAAAAAATACCAACTGAAACACAGAAAAATAAAGATCCATGCTTGCCATTGAACGTCAGCGCCAGATTTTGGAACTCCTCGCAGAATCCGGCTCATTGCGCACCACGGAGACCGCAGAGAAGCTCGGAGTAACCGATGAGACCGTGCGCAAGGACTTCGAACTGCTGGAGCGGCGAGGCGAGCTCAAGCGCATTCATGGTGGGGCCAGCAAGCTGGAGCGGGTGCGCCCCGATCTATCCTTCGTGGAACGCCAAGCGGTCATGCGCGCGGAAAAGCAGGCCATCGCCAAGTTGGCGGCTAGCCGAATCCAGCCCGGTGAGACCATCTTTCTGGATGCCAGCTCCACCGCCCTGACGCTTACCGAGTATTTGCCCGAGGACATGCCGCTGACCATCCTCACCAACGCTCTCAATGTCTTCACTGCCCTTGCGGATCGGCCCATGCTAGATTTGATGAGTACGGGTGGGCTCTTTGATGCCCGCTCGCGATCTTTCATAGGCCTGACAGCCGAGCGTGTGTTGCAGCGCTATAACATTCATCGCATGTTTCTCTCTGGCAGTGGCCTGCATGTGGGCCGTGGAGTCAGCGAGAGCAATGCCCGCCAGGCGGCCTTCAAGGAGCGGGTGGTGGCTCATGCCGAGGACGTAGTTTTCATGGCCGATCACTCCAAACTCGGGCGCAAGGCCTCGTTCTTTTTTGCCGAACTCGGTGAGCTGAGTTGCGTGATTACTGACTGCGCTGCCGATCTGGAAATCCGCCACGAGATCGAGAACTCGGGCACCGAGGTGCTGGTGGCTTCCTGATCGCTTTATCGGGGGTCAAGCGCACTGTCAGGCCTTCAGATCCGTGCGACTGACATGGGTTGTATGAAGAAATCCAAGACTCGCGATCTTATCAAAGGCGCGTTGCGTTTTATGACATGGCGGGGGAGTTGGTTCGCGAGTGGCCGCTTGAAATCGAGGCGGGGGATTTTGGCGTCTAACAGCATGTAAACGCTGAGGTGCCACGTCTGCGGGTCGTTGACACGACCTGGGTTGAAAGAGAGAAGGCCCATTGAACGTAATCAGCCTGATCATAAAACTGATGCAGTTGTATTGGCTATCTGCTTGACAGAAGATGTTCATGCGCCGACTGAACTGACTGTATTCTTGGATATTTGCCGCCAATGTTTTCAATCCGATTTCCCATCCTCGCCGTTCTTGCGGCCAGTCTCCGGGCGGCTGCAGCCGAGCCAGATTACAACCGAGACGTGCGGCCCATACTCTCGGAGAACTGTTTTCTCTGTCACGGTCAGGATCCCAAACACAGGGGAGCGGACCTGCGCCTGGATGTCCGTGAGAATGCGACTGCCCAGCGTGAAGGTGGAGCGGCAATCGTGCCCGGTAAGCCGGAGGAAAGTGCCATCATCAAGCGCATGGTCAGCACCGATCCTGACCTCCTGATGCCGCCGCCCGATGCCCACATGAAGGCATTGGATCCGGCACAAATCAGGGTCATCGCGGATTGGATCAAGGCAGGTGCCACTTACGACCCACACTGGGCTTTCGTAGCCCCAGTCAAAAAGTCGCTGCCGACTGCGGATTCGAACCCGGTCGATGCTTTTGTGCGTATGCGTCTCAAACAAGAAGGCCTGAAGCCCAACCCCGCGGCTGACGATGAAACCCAACTAAGACGTCTTTATCTCGACCTGACCGGTTTGCCACCTGGTATCCAGGAGATTGAATCTTACCTCGCGGACGAGTCGCCGGATCGCTGGCAGAGGCGTATTGATCGGCTCATGGACTCGCCCCATTTTGCAGAGCGTATGGCCATGCCGTGGCTTGATGCCGCACGCTATGCGGATACCCATGGCTTCTCGATTGATGACCACCGCGACATGTGGGCTTGGCGTGACTGGGTGATCCATGCCTTCCAAACCAACCAGCCTTACGATCAATTCGTTATCGAGCAACTTGCAGGCGATCTGATTCCCAACGCCACACCGGACCAGATTGCCGCTACCGGATTCTTGCGTAACAGCATGAACACCCATGAAGGCGGGACCATCGCCGAGGAATACCGAGTGGCCTATACCGTGGACAAGGTGGACGCCGTCTCCACTGCCATGCTTGGGCTGACCATGAAGTGTGCCCAATGCCATGATCACAAATACGACCCGATTTCCCAGAGGGAATACTTCAGCATGTATGCCTTCTTCAATAGCTCTTCGGAGCCTGGCAAGGGTGCGACCAACGCCAATACCAAGCCGGTGATGGAATACCGTTCGCCGCTGGGTGATGGGGGCATGGCCGGACTCAAGGCCAGGCTGGCCGAGTTGCACTATCTGCGGGCTCATCCGAGTGCACAACTGGTGGCCGCCCGCGAGTCTTGGGAAGGACAAGTAGACGCGAGCAAGCCTCCCTTCAGTATTCCACGTGAGAAGCGTATCCTCGAGGACTGGAAGCAGATCAATAAGGCCTATATCGAGTCGAAGAGTTCGCTCAGCGATCTGATGGCCATCACCCTGAAGACCATTGATGTGGAGATCGGGGTCATTCAGAAGGACATCAAGCGTGGCAAGACCACGGTGATGGTCATGGATTACAAGCCGGACTTGCGTAAAACCTACATACTCGATCGCGGCGCATACGATCAGCCGCTCAAGGATGAGGAAATTTTTGCCGGCACACCTTCTGTCCTGCCGCCGCTCAACGGCGACGACAATCCCACCCGCCTCGACTTCGCCAATTGGGTTGTTGCCAAGCAAAACCCGCTCACTGCCCGCGTTGTGGTCAATCGTTTGTGGCAGATGCTGTTTGGTATCGGCCTGGTGGAGACAGTCGGAGATTTCGGCAATCAGGGTTCCTGGCCCTCACATCCGGAACTGCTCGATTGGCTTGCGGTCGAGTTGATGGAAAAACAATGGAATCAGCGCCACATACTCAAGCTCATCCTCCATTGCGAAACCTATCGCCAGTCGGCCGCAGCCACAGCCGAGAGTCTCGAAAAAGATCCGCGTGCGACCCTGCTCTCGCGCTCCCCACGCACTCGCCTTGCTGCCGAGATCATCCGCGACCAGGCGCTTGCCGTCAGCGGGCTGCTCAATCCAACGGTGGGTGGGCCTGGCGTGCATCCGCCCCAGCCCGATTTGTGGAGTGAGATCAGCCACTTCGGGTACCAGAATCCTTTCACTGCTCAGATTTTCTTGCCCGGCAGGGGCGAGTCGATTCGCCGCCGCTCTATCTACACCTTCTGGAAGCGCACCTCGCCACCACCCAATATTGCGCTCTTCGATGCGCCGACTCGCGAAACCTGCACGGTGTTGCGTGGCAATACCAATACGCCGCTGCAGGCACTGGTGGTGATGAATGACCCGCAGTATGTGGAAGCGGCTATCGCCTTCGGTCGCCACATGATCAAGAAGGGTGGGGACACCGACTCCAGTCGATTGAGTTTTGGTTTCCGCACGGCCACTGGCCGTCTGCCCGATGAGCGCGAGAGCAAATTGTTGGCATCGGCATACCAGCACCACTTCAAAACCTTCTCCAAAGATCCCGACGCCGCGCAGAAATTCGTCGGTAGTCGTGAGGCTGATGTCGCGGCCTACGCGATGGTCGCCAACACCCTACTTAATCTCGACGAGTTGATCTCGCGGCCCTGAGGCCCCTTGCCCATCTTTCCATGAACCCCTTCGAACATCCCGGCAACGCGCTGTCGCGCCGCAGCTTTCTTGGTCTCACCGGCCTTGGAATCGGGGCCATTGCTGCCAAGAGCCTGATGGCCAAGGAGAGCTCCATTCCCATCGAGTTGCTGGCCAACACACGCCAACCACACTTTGCGCCCAAGGCCCAGCGCGTGATCTACCTCTTCCAGTCGGGCGGTCCTTCCCATGTCGATCTCTTCGACCATAAGCCCTACCTCGACAAGGTTCATGGTCAGGAATTGCCCAAGGAAATTCGTGGCGATCAACGGGTGACAGGTATGACCGCCGGCCAGAAGAGTTTTCCGGTCTGCAAGGGTCTCAAAGGCTTCGCGCCACGTGGTCAGAGCGCTCAGATGATCAGCGACTACCTGCCTTACCATCACAAGATCGCCGACAAGATCTCGGTGATCCGCTCGATGCATACCGAGGCGATCAATCACGACCCCGGCATTACCTTCATCAATACCGGCTCGCAGTTTCCCGGTCTGCCCAGCATGGGCTCTTGGGTATCCTATGGACTTGGTAGCATGAACGAGAACCTCCCGACTTACGTGGTCTTGACCTCGCAGGGCACCGGCAAGGATCCCGGCCAGCCGATCTTCTCGCGTCTGTGGGGCAGTGGTTTCCTGCCTTCAAGTCATCAGGGCGTGCAGTTCCGTAGTGGCAGGGATCCGGTGCTCTTTCTCAACGACCCCGAAGGTGTCAGCCGCAGCGAACGCCGCAAGATGCTCGACCACCTTGCTGAGTTCAACCAGATGCGCCACGAAGAGATCGGTGATCCCGAGATCCAGACTCGCATTAGCCAATACGAAATGGCTTTCCGCATGCAGGCTTCCGCTCCCGAACTCGCCGACTTGGGCGACGAGCCCGATTCCACTTTCGAACTCTACGGTGAAGAGGCGCGCATCCCCGGCACTTACGCCTACAATTGCCTGCTCGCCCGCCGCATGGCCGAGCGAGGCGTGCGCTTCACTCAACTCTTCCACCGCGGCTGGGATCAGCACAACAGTCTCCCCACCCACCTCGCCAATCAATGCAAGGATACCGACCAGGCCTCCGCGGCCTTGGTGATCGATCTCGAACAGCGCGGTCTGCTTGAAGACACGCTGGTCATTTGGGGAGGGGAATTCGGGCGCACGGTTTATAGCCAAGGCAAGCTCGGCTCGGGTCGAGACCACCACGGCCGCTGCTTCAGCATGTGGGTGGCGGGTGGCGGAATAAAACCAGGATTAAGCTACGGCTCTACCGATGCGTATTCCTACAATATCGCCGAAAACCCGGTGCACATTCGCGATCTTAACGCGACCATTTTGCGCTGCATGGGCATGGATCACAACCGCTTCACCTTCCGCTTTCAGGGTCTGAACCACAAGCCCACGGGGGTACTGCCCGCCAAGGCGGTTGAGGCTATTTTGGCATAAGCGCTGATGCTCTTGGCTTGCGCTGGCCTTTGCATGTGCTTGAACTCTTTGCCGCAGCGCGCAACTCTTCGGGGTGAAAATTTTCCGAAGTCTCCATGAACTCCATGAACTGGGGCAATCATTGCACCTTGCACTGGGAGTCTTTGATGGTGTCCACATCGGCCATCAAGCGGTGATTCAGTGCGCTCTGAATGCCGCCAAGAGAGAGGGAGGGGTGGCGGGTCTGCTGACTTTCGATCCCCATCCCATCGAGGTCATGGCGCCTGCCAAGGCGCCGCGTGCGCTACTGGCCACCCTGGAGCACAAGGCGAGTTTTGTGGAATCTCTGGGTGTCGATCTGCTGGTCTCCATCCAATTCGATCTCGAGCTTGCCGTAATGAAAGCAGAGGACTTCATTGCTGAGTTGCTGCAGGCGCCTGTCAGGACCATTGCGGTCGGGGAAGACTGGCGCTTTGGTCATTTGCGCAAGGGAGACGTGGAACTGCTGGAGCGTCTGAGTGAACAACACCTCTACCGACTCGAGGCCGTGCCGCCGGTGATACACGACGGCGAGCGCATCAGCAGCTCGCGCATCCGTCAGGCTATCCATGATGGTAACCTGACGGAGGCAAAAATAATGCTGGGTCGAGCCTACTCGATGCGTGGAAAAGTAACGAAGGGTCGCCAGCTGGGACGTGATCTTGGATTTCCCACGGCGAATCTTTCGGTCGGCCGGCGCCAATGCCCGCCCCAGGGAGTATGGGCGGTGGTGGTGGATATCAATGGTGATGGTGACTGGCACCCCGGGGTGGCAAATCTCGGGACACGGCCAACCCTGCAGCAAGAGGAGTTGATTCTGGAAGTCCACCTGCTCGATTTTGTGGGTGACCTCTATGGCAAGGAGATCGAGGTGCGATTCGAGTCTCACCTACGCTGCGAATTCAGTTTCGACTCGCTCGATGAGCTCAAGTTGCAGATCGGGGATGACGTGGCTCAGGCCCGTAAAATGCTGGGTGATGGCTTGACTCGCTGACGACACGGCTTGGCGAGGAAAACCATAAGTGTCCGAGCCATCCCCGCCTTCCTTGCCGCCGGCCTGTTGATGGCTGAGCAGCTTTGTGCTGCCAAGGCGCACCTGGATCAATGGCAAGGTTCGCGAGATCGACGCCTCCACGGTTGGTGCCAAGAAGTCTCAGGCGAAACTCAACATAAAGTCCATTTGCAAGAATTACCGGGCGCTGGTCAATCAACTGAATCAGGCCGATCGGGGTGACATCAGGGCCCAGATGACCAAGCCCGAGGGTGGCAAACCGGCTGGCATTCCGATGGGTTTTGAAAACTGG
>JAURCU010000067.1 GCA_030828305.1 Luteolibacter sp. | reverse complement strand
GCGGTAGAAGTCACCGTTGGCACGAACAGGAAACCACGAGTATTCACGGTCGAAGCCACCCCCAGCATAGCGGTTCAGGAAGTTGGCCATGGCCTCGAAGCGGTCGGCGCGTGCGGACTCGATCTGATGCAGGGCGACTTCGATGTCGGGGTTGTTGCGCCAGGCATGCTGGATCAGGCCCTCCAGTTCAGGATCCCCGAAGCCCTGCCACCACGAAGCCGACAGCGCACTTCCACCAGAGGGAGCATTGACCCAAGCCGGCGGCGGGCCAGTCGGACCGGGCGGCTGGGTGGAACAACTGGCCAAGATCAGGGCAATCAGTGCAATGGAGAGTCGAGCGTTCATGAGAGTTGCAAGGACCAAGGAGAGCAGTTCACTGCAAATCGATGGCGCTGGCATTGATCACCAGACGCTCGGGAGTGGAGCCTTCGGCCACTGTTCCCGTGACTCGCAATTTGGAGAGTTTTTCGATGCCGCCAACTCCCTCGATGCCTTCCTTGAGCACGCGTCCATCGTCATTGACGACCTGGATGGAGACCGTGCCGCGTTTGATATCCTCGGGATCGTCACAACAAACATCCCAGGGCGTGGTGCAGCCGTCGCCGGGTCGCTCAGAGCAGGCGGTGATGACTTCGGGATCGCCAAGGATGAAGGCAGCGCGGCCTTGCACGAAGGGTTCGTCGTGCCCCATGACCCAGCCCTTGAGGGTCAGGGTTTGGCCGGGTTCTGCGCTCTTGCGGGCGATGTGAATGGCTTGGGCTTCACCCTCGACTTCGGCGTCGAGAACGGCCTGCAGTTTGGGGCTAGCCGTGGTGGCCTGGGCGGGTTTTTCGTCTTCGACCTTGTGGCAGGAGCTCAGCGACAGGGCGACCATGGCTGCGATGAGTGTGGGTGTGGTTTTCATGCTTTCGTGGGGTTTGTTTGATTGGGAGTTTAGGATCGTAGCGCCGTAGGGAGTGCGGGTTTTAGGCAGCGGATGGCCGGCGGAATTACACCGATGATGCCCAAGAGTAGGCCGCTTAGGATGCCGATGAGAGCAACTGTGCTGTTGATCTCGATGCTGAAGGTGCCGATGGAAAAGGGCACGGTCAGGCCGTCTAGCAGAAGCATGGCGAGGGTGGAGGCGAGCAGGGTGCCGGTGAGGCATGCCAGTGTGCTTTCCTGTAGTAGGCTGAGAAGTAGGGTGGTGCGGCCAAAGCCGATGGCTTGCAGGGTGCCCATTTCGCGCACCCGTGAGGCGAAGGCCGCATACAAGGTGTGGATGCCACCAAAGACGGCACCCAAGGCGATCAGGCTGACAGTGATCCAGATCATGGCGCGCAGGGGGGAGAAGAACTCGCTCAGGCGTCCATAGTAGTCGCTCTCGCGCAGCGCGCTGAGTTCGAGGTCGAGGCGTTGCTTGGCGAAGAGGTCGACCTCGGAAAAGTCTTCGGGATCCTCCAGACGAATGACCACACAAGAGATGGTTTCGCGCTGGGCCACCACACGGATGTCGCCAATGGCGGCCCAGATTTCGGACTCCATCACGGTGCCCGGAGCGGCAAAGCGGCCGACCACCCTTAGGGTCTGATCGTTGAGGGTGATGGAGGTGCCGATCTTCAGGCGGTCTTGCTTGAGACCGAGGTTGCGCCATGCCAGACGACCAACCATTACCTCTCCCGCTGCAGGAAAGCGACCCTGGGTGAGGCGGACCTCGGGATGAACATGAAGGATGGCGGGACTCACGCCTCGAATAAGCGCTTGGGCGCGGCTGCCGTCGTCCGAGCTGATGTAGTTCATGAAGTGGATTTCTCCGGAGACGGCACGCACACCGAGGATTTCCTGGATGCCGGGAATGCTCGCCGAGGCGATGCCGGTGGTGTTTTCAGAGACCTCACTGCGTTGCACGCTCTCCTCGGAACCCGTGCCGAGCAGGATCACGTTGTTGGGAGATCCTGAAGCCGAGAGAACCCGGCTCATGCCCTGATTGATGGCCACTGCCGCCATGACCAGCAGCACCACCAAGGCGCTGCCACCCACTGTCTGGGCAAGGCGGCTCTTGGAGCGCAACAGGTTGCGAATGGCGTAGGACAAGGGAAGCATGCTTTTTTATTTCTTGGTTCGTGCTGCGTTTGTTCTGAGTGCTGACCAATATCTAACGAAGTGACTGGATGATGGGTTGGCGCATGGCCTGCCAGGCAGGCCAGATGGAGGCGACGAGGCCGAGCGCGAGGCCGGCAATCATGCTGGTGAGGATGACGGGGGCATCGGGTTGAATGGCGAGGGTCAGCCCTTCGTTGCCCATGGTGAAACTCTGCCATGCGAGAAAGGCGGCGGCACCCCCTACGCCTACGGCGCTGCCAATCAGGCCGAGCATGCTGCCTTCACTGACCACCAGACAGCCAATCGCCAGACCCGGGTAGCCGAGGGTCCGAAGCACGGCGTTCTCCTTGATGCGTCCGCGCACGGCGAGTAGCAGCGCATTGGCGACAAGAGCCGCCACCGCAACCACGGCACCCATGCCAAGCCAGCGGGTGAAGCGGATCAGCTGGATCAACTCGCTGGCGGTTTCAGAGAAGAAAGCCTTCTCGGGTCGTGTGTTGGTGGGTTGTTCGGCGGAGCGGAAGAACTCGTCGATGGCGGCGGCCACACTCTCGAGTTGATCGGCATTGTTCACTCGCACATTAAACTGGGTGACGGTTCCGAGCCCGAGCTTGGTGGCCTGTTGCAGGAAGGGTAGTTTGACGTAGGCGACGTTGTTGTCTTGTGCGTTGGGTGAGCGCAGGATGCCGGAAATGGTGACGATCACACCAACGGCCTCAAAGCGGTCGCCGGGAATAAGCCCTCGGCGCTGGGCGAAGACCTCGCCGATGAGGGCGCCGTCGTCGCGCTTCAGCCATTCGTCCTCGCTGCCGGCAATGATTTCGATTTCTGGCGCATAGGCGGTGAGGGTTTCGGCGGGCACGCCGCGGAAGGTGATCACGTCCAGTGAGGCGCCGCAGTTGTTGACAGCAATCTGGATGGGGATGACTTCGCGCACGCCTTCCATGCGCCGAATTTCTTCACTGTAGTATTCCGGCAAGCGGCTGGTCGAGGGGCAGAAGCGGTTTTCGCGGTAGACCACGAGGGTGGTGTCGGCCGCGGTCATCTCGGTGGCGGCCGAGAGCGAGCGCTGGATGGTTTCCACCGAAGTGTAGAGAAACATGCCTGATGCCACGCCAAGGATGGTCAGCAAGGAGCGCAGCCGATGGCGCACGAGTTGCAGCCAAGCGAGTTGCAGCAGGTTGATGAAAGAGCGGATCATCAGGTGGTTTGGAGGTTTTCGAGCAGTTGCCCTTTTTCGAGATGGAGTGTGCGGTCGGCGGCCGCAGCGGCGCGGGCATCGTGGGTGACCATGACGATGGTCTTTGATTGTTCGGTGCCGAGTTCGCGCAGCAGTTCGAGGATGCGGGTGGCGGAGTCGCGGTCGAGGTCTCCGGTGGGCTCGTCGGCCACGAGGAGGGGAGGGTCGGCGACGATGGCGCGGGCAATGGCCACGCGCTGCTCTTGGCCGCCGGAGAGTTCAGCGGGTGTGTGGTCGTGGCGGTCGGCAAGACCCACCAGCTTGAGGGCGGTGTGGACGCGCTCGCGGCGCTCGGCCTTGCTCAAGCCCGAGAGCAAGAGTGGCAACTCGACGTTTTCGAAGGCGGTGAGTACTGGCACCAGGTGGTAGAGCTGGAAGATGTAGCCGACGTGCTTGGCGCGCCAGGCGGTCAACTCGCGCTGCTTGAGGGTGGAGATGTTCGCGCCGGCGATGATAAGCGAGCCCGAAGTGGGAGAGTCGATGCCGGAGAGTAGGTTGAGTAGCGTCGTCTTGCCGGAGCCCGAGGGGCCCATTAGCGCCAGAAACTCACCCTTGGGCACTTCCAAGTCGAGAGCTTGCAGCGGGGTCACCACGGTCGAGCCCTTGTAGTAGCTCTTGGAGACTTGTTGGCATTGGATCATCATGGTTTTTGGAGAGGCTTAGGGTTTGATGAGTTGCGGATTCACACGCTGACCCTCCTTGAGGTCGGCGGCAGGGGAGATTACCACCCATTCACCGGGTTTGAGGCCGGAGCGGATCAGGGTGTGGCCCTCGCGGGTGGTGGAGGAGGCCTCGATGGCGCGGCGTTCAATGCGTTTGCTTTGCGGGTCACAGATCCAGGCAGAGTTCCCTTGCAGGGCTTTGCTGGGCGCCCAGGTGACCAAGGAGCCGGTTGTATCCGATGCCTCCATGCTGCCGCTTTTGGGCTTGCGGTGGCTTTGCAGGAACTCCACTCGACAGAGCATTTCGGGACGCAGTAGTTCACTGGGTTTTTCGATGCTGACCTTGGCCTGCAGGGTGTTGCGCGAGATGTCGGCTTCACCATTGATGCGGGTGACCACTCCGCGGAAGGTGGTGTCGGGTAGCAGGTTGCATTTGATGCGCGCGAGTTGGCCGATTTGCAGACCCGCGGCATCCGCCAAGGGCACATCGACGCGCACCTGAAGCTTATCTGGCTGATAGAGGCTGGCGATGGTCGCGCTGTCCTCCTCGTCCATGTTGAGCATTTTCTTCTGACCCGGAACGGCGCGCAGCGAGAGAATGCGGCCCTCAATTGGCGAGCGGATCTCCGTGCGCTCATGGGCCAGCTTAGCCGTGTCCACGGCTACCTGTGCCATGGCAATTTCACTTTTGATGACTTCGAGTTGGGCGCTGGCGCGCATGACTTCGGCAGCGGCGGCCTGTTGGGCAGCAATCGCCTTTTGCGAGGCGCTGCGGATGGTGGTGAGTTCGGTTTCCGAGAGCGCGCCCGAGGGCAAATTTTCGATGCGCTTGAGGCGGTCAGCAGCTTCGTCCAGCAATGCAGCTTGGGCCTGGCGCTGGGCCACGGCGGCGGCAATGACCTGCTTTTGCGCGCTCAATGCTGCCTGTTTGGTCGCCAGTGCACTGGTGGCGGCCTTGAGCGCCAATTCGGTATCGTCCCGGATGAGGGTGGCGAGCAACTGGCCCTTGGTGACGGCCTCGCCCTCGAGCACATGCACACTCTCGACCACACCCGGAGTGAGGGCGGTGGCCTTGATGGGCAAGGGTTCGGGTTCGACCCAGCCGCTCGCCTGAAAGGCCATGGCAGCTTGCCATGACTTGGAGTCGTTGGCGGAGGTCTCGTTGTTTTGCAGAGCATCCAGCTCGGACTTGGGAGCCGGTATGCTCAGCACCACAGCTACACGCACTTCGGTGGCGGGCAATAGGCGGTCGCGAAAGAGCAGCAGGAAGAGCAGGGCGAAGCCGAGGGCAATCGCGGCAGGAATTACCCAAGTCGGCATCACCTTGCGGGGACGCTCTGTAGAGGGTTCGGAGGATTTGAGAGATGATAGGGAATCGTTCATGAGGGCATGCAAAAAATCGGAAGACAAAGCACCTATGGAGAGGTGGACAGGGGCTCGTTTGCGTTACTGCGCAAGCGGGCGGGCGCGGCGAAGGGCCGCGTCTTAGAGTCTCCAGATTTCGAGCAAGGCCCGATGATCCGATGGGGAGCAGGGGCCACGGATCCAATCCGAGTGCTGCAAGCTGCTAGTCGGAATCGAACGGACTTGAAGTGGGGGAATGGAAGAGTTCCAACCTAGGTTGATGATCGGTGCCTCGAAGCAAGGTCGGATGGTCTCCGGAGCGGATGCATCAGGGAGCTCGTCGATGGTGACGCAACAAGGGTCGCAGTCCTTGTGCGATTGATCCTGCTGATCAGGGCAACAAGGGATCTTGTCTTCGCAGCAATGACATTCGAGTTGAGCTTTGAGGAGTTGCCCCAAGCAGACATGCATGGGACCCGCCACAGCCGGGACCGTTAGGCCCAAGCAAAAGAGAAGCAGGGCAGCTCCGGTGCGGCATGTCAAAGTGTGAATCATGGGTGGGTTGGAGAATATCCTATGGCTAATATTCCACACAATGTGACATTCGCCAAGTTCGGAAATTTTACGCAAATCAACAACTGAGACAAGCAGGTGACAAGAATTTGCTTTTTCACCCCCGAAGCATTTGCCTCTAAAACCCAGCTTCAGGAAGGGAAAAAGGGAGCTTATGGTGCAAACCGGAGTGGTTCGCCAGTGAAATGAACCGTAGCATTACAATCCAGTCTTAATGTATCCGTCTGCGGAGTGAGGCGAAAAGAATGGAACCAGCAAGAGCGAATAACGCCAGGGATGAGGGTTCGGGAATCGCGGTGATGTTGATGTCATGGATGGCAAAACCTTCGCCGCTGTTGCCTGCAGTGTTGCGCGCCAGACCGACCACGAGGTAGTCGTAGTTTGCGATCGTGCCAGTGGAATTCAGCACAAAGTTGACGGTATCTCGTGTTCCGTCATTGGTATCACTCAGTTTCATGCGATTTATAATATGTGCGGCAGTGCTGGAGTTGGAATCGCTGTAGAGGGCCATCAGGGTTCCATCCCTCAGGTTGTAGCGTGTGAAGTCTGCATAATCCGTTTGCCCACCCCACAAATTGCCTGCGGAAGACCACAACTCAGCAGTTCCGGATGTGGGGGAGGAGGAAACGTCCACAAGTCCCCAGAGGTGAATATGCAAATTGTCTGCAGCAGGGTTTACCCCCCAGTCGGAATAGGTGAAGGTCACACTGAGGGCATTTTCATCGGTTAATCCAAGTCCGCCCAAGGCGATGGTTCGGACCAGTCCTCCTTCCGCGACGTTGTTGTTTCCAGTCGACGTATTGAAGATCCATGTGTTGCCGACACCATGGTTCCAATCCCCATTGTCCGACCTCCACAAGGCATCGTCCCGCTTTGCGGGGCCAGCCGATTTATCCAGAACGTTTCCAGCACCTTCTCCGAAGGTGGTATCTAAAATGACCTGCGTCGCGTGAAGCGATGATGCGGCCAGTCCCAGAAAAATTGGAATGCCGATGGCAAGATGTTTGATGGAGGCTGTGTTCATGGCTGAAGTGCTCAGTTTTTGTGTGGGGAACAGCAAAACACTTGTTAGAGTAAGGAGAGTGTAGCAACCATATTAACAGCCTTAAGATTTTTTCAAAGAAATATGTGACTATGGTTTTGCGTGTCTTGATAAACGGAACGATTTTAGGTGGGTGACAGGAATTTGCTTTTTCACCCTTGGAGTACATGCTCCTGCATGTCACTTCGGTAAGGAAAAAGCGGAGATGGCTTAGTCAAAGCATTGTCTCATCGGGAGTTACAGGTTACTGATGATGATTTCGCGCGAAGGCGTGTTGACGTTTTCGATTTTCGATTTTCGTTTTGGGTGCTGTGTCCTGCGCTCAGGTGGCGGTGACGGCTGGGACCAGCAAGTTCAGGATAGGTTGGCTTACTTAGAATCCTACAGCTTGTCGACTACTGGCCAGATCGACGCCGGGACGAATCAACTGACCACCGATGAATCTGCCCATAAAGCGCCACCGCATTGGCCGAGCTTGCTATTCCCTGTCGTTAGCGGCAGACTGTAAGCTAGAAAAGCGTGATTGACTGAAAGTGGCCAATCGGGAGCGATCGCTGGGGAATTTCGTGCAAATATCCGAAGCAAGCCTTTAAATGAACAACAGCCCTGCGATTAAGACGAATTTCCATGTGATGGCCAAACCGATTGGGCCGATCTGCAATCTTGATTGCACCTACTGCTACTATCTTGAAAAGGAGGCGTTGTTCCCAAAGGGTGAGAATTTCCGGATGAAGCCGGAGGTTTTGGAAAACTATATTTCACAATACATTGAGTCTCAGAAGACACTTGAGGTGACCTTCGCTTGGCAAGGTGGTGAGCCCACCTTGCTCGGGTTGGATTATTTCAAACGGATTGTTGAGTTGCAGAAAAAGCATGCTGGAGGCCGCCAGATCAACAATACACTGCAAACCAACGGCACCTTACTCAATGACGCATGGTGTCGGTTTTTCCGAGAGGAGAACTTCCTTATCGGCATTAGCATCGATGGCCCCCGCGAGTTACACGACATTTACCGGGTCGACAAAGGCCAAAAGCCGACTTTCGACCGCGTCATGGGTGGGATGGACCTCTTGAAGGCACACCAGGTTGAATTCAATACACTAACCGTCGTAAGCGCTGCAAATGTGGATCATGCGCTGTGCGTCTATGATTTTTTACGTGAGATCGGTTCAGGCTATATCCAATTTATTCCGCTGGTGGAGCGATTACCCAACGATCAGGAAGCCTCTGCGGGGCTGACACTCGCGGAACCACCGCAGTTGGGTCAGGCAAAGTCTCCCGTGACCTCGTGGAGTGTTCCCTCCGAGCAGTACGGAGATTTTTTAATCAAGATTTTCGACGCTTGGGTCCGACGGGATGTGGGGAAGGTCTTTGTTCAAATGTTTGATGTCTCACTCGGGATTTGGTCCGGCCGTGGAGCCGGGCTTTGCTTTTTTCTGGAGGACTGCGGGGAGGCTCTGGCTGTCGAGCATAACGGTGATCTCTACTCGTGTGACCATTTTGTCTACCCGAAATACAAGCTCGGCAACCTGATGAATGATTCGCTGGGGGCAATGGTGAATTCACCAGCGCAACAGAAATTCGGAACAAACAAGTCACGCAGCTTGCCGAAATATTGCCGCGAGTGCGAAGTACGCTTCGCTTGCAATGGAGAATGTCCAAAACACCGGTTTCTCACAACGCCGGATGGCGAAGAGGGCCTCAATTATCTCTGTGCGGGCTATAAGAAATTCTTTACCCACATCGACCCCTACATGAAGACGATGGCCGATCTGCTGAGCAAGAAAACATCTCCGGCCGGCATCATGGCGATGATCCGCGGCTAATCCCGATTTTCCTATTCTTACCCGATTTCAGTAGCACTGCCGCTTGCAATCCTGATCCGGGAGATCTTTCCGGTGCAAAGCTCTTGCCCAGAGGTAACCTGGTCATCTGTTACGAAAATGATGTTGCCATTAGCCGAGGGAATGGCCAATCCGAGCGGGTCGGACATGCTCCACTGCACTGAGCCATTGATCGAGAGCGATAGGGTATGTGTGTTCGCGTTACGCGCGAGTCGGATCGTCGTGGGTGCTCCCAAAGGCAATAGATCACGGCTTAAATTGCTAAACGGCGGCAGCAACATGAAGACTCGTCCGAGATTGTCGCGGTTCAGTCCGGCGTCTTTGGTCAGGTTGGAAAAATCGATAAGCTTCGTTATCGAAGTTTCCGTGCTGGTGATCGTCAGTTCAAATTCGATGGAGTAATCACTGAGGTCTAGACCGGCAACAGGCACCGTGAGTCCCTGGCCGGGAAGAAAGTGATAACTCCCATCCGCAATATTGCCCAAACCTGATGCGGAGACCCCGCTACCCATGGAATCGGTAAGATCATTCTCAAAGGTGTAATCCCGAAAAGTGCTGAGAAGATCCGGCTCCAAAAGCGGTTCGCTCGGACTTTGTGACCATCTCACGCGGTAAAATTTCTTAGGGTCGACCGCCACCTCATCTACCCATATGGGACCATTATTGCCCGGGATGATTTCACCCAGATCCTCCCACGTCGTCATATCCGAAGAAGACTGCAGCTGGTATTGAGTTGATGAGTCTGACATCCATGTTATTTGCATCACGGTTGACGTTTGTCCGACATCCTGCGCTACCTTGTACAGTTTGATCCTGAGATCCACCGGTGGCACGGCGTCACGCGCGGCCAAGGGTGTGAGCTTGGTATCGATCGAGGTCTGAAGGCTTGCCTGCATTTGTTGGCGCTTGGCAATCAAGGCTGGCGTTGCCAAACGATTTTCCGGAAGCCGCCGGTCTTCGGCCCATTCGGATAGATTGCGGTATTCCACTGGCTTCCCAGTAAACCCAAGGCCGCTGTCGATGTCCGTGTCGGTCCCTCCCTCGAGCTTGCTCCTCAGATCATAAAACTCATCTTGTGGAGCCTCAACTCCAAGCCCGTCGAAGTAATAGACATATTTGAAATCCTTTTCCCGGATCGCGCGGATCCGATTCGGTGCAACCGAAACGCCGTTGGGAGAGTTCGCATTGTCCTGTCCGCACCAGATGTCATCAAAAGTGAAGAGGATGGAGTCTTGAACCGCCCCTGCGGAGGGATCGCGAATAAGGCTGCTGTAATCAACACCCCTGAAGTCATAGGGCTCCGAGTTGATGTTGAGAATGCCGCAAAGAGTGGGGAGGAAGTCGACATGCGAAACAAGCTCATCGCAAACTTGAGGTTCCGGAAAATCGACTGGGTTGGACCAAACAAGGGGAATTCTGGCGACCTCTTCGTAAAACTGGAATGATTTCTGGCGCATGCCCCCATGTGACATGCCCATGTCCCCGTGGTCAGAGGAAAAAATGACCCAGGACCGATCCCGCAAATCGGTCGCTTGTTGGGGTGAAACCGTGCCGTCCACGCCATCTAATAGATCGAGAATTTTGCTCAGGTGTTTGTCACCGAGCTTCATCAAGTTGCCGTAGAAATTGACATACTTAAGTTTCAGCTCGGGCGTCGGCACCGGACCCAAGGCCGCGCTGGTAGCGAGAAAGAAATCCTGAGTGACTGGCTTGTGGTTTTCAGCCAGGTTCTCGATAACTGTCGGTGGCAGGCCAATGGGGCGCGAACCGGTTGATTCCGACCATGGCGACGATCCGTCAGGGCGGCCAAAGTAGCCACCTTCGATGTAGGTACCATTGCCGCCATCGGCGACCGACCTCCCGGGGCATCCGAGAACATCGTGCGGGTTGATCATGCAAATGATCAGGCAGAACGGGTTGCCTCCGGGGTTGGCGATCTTGTGACGCAGGAATGCCATCACGCTATCGCGCTCGTATTGCGCGTTCACGGGTCCATCGGCTTGGGTGAAAATGTAGTTAGCGTCTGTCTCGCTGCCCTGAGGCTCTTGCCATGTGGTTCCGTCCAGAAAGCGCCCATCGTGATTGGTGGTGCCGCCGGCGTAGTTTTTTAATTTCGCGTCACCGCCTGCATCGGGAGAGTTCCATTCGTTCATCCCGTAACGGCGGATATCGTCGGAAGTATAGCTGCCATCGGGATGCTCCGTGCCTTTGCTCAAGTGCCACTTACCTTTCCATACCACGTCGTAGCCTTCCGCCTGCAATATGGTAGCGATGTTTGGCAGAGACGGATCGAGTTGATGTTCCTCTTGAGATTGAGTCATCTCCTCGGAGAGGGTATCAATATTGCCATGCTGTGCAGGGTACAAGCCGGTGAAGAGCGTCGTCCGCGACGGCGTGCACATGGCTGTGTTGGTGAAAGCCCGGCTGAACGAAACCCCGCGGTTGCGCAAACGCGTCAGGCCCGGAAGGTTCTCCGCCTCCCAACCCTCGGGGAACCAAGCTAGCTCCTGTTGCTGGTCGGTCGTGAAAAAAATGATGTTTCGTCGCTGAGTCTGGGAAGAACCTGTTTGGGCGTTCGCCATCATGGGCCAGAGATTCACCGCGCCATGAGCGGCAACCATCGCGCCGGCACTACTGGCCATGGACAGAAATTCGCGGCGCCCAAGCACTGCATTTGATCTCTCCGGATCATTGGGTTGTGTGGTTACTTTCATGGTGTTACATGCCACTATCAATATTCCGTAATAGTCCATACAATGAGGAAAATAACCGTGCCATCAAGATTTTTATCCAGATGCCCGGGGATTTGCTTTTTCACCCTCGGGGAGAATATCCCCATGCGCTAGCTCCCAAAAGCACGTCACTGTCTTGGGATGAAACCAGCAGGGTAAGATGGATGCTAGGAATTTGCTTTTTCACCCTCGGAGAGAATACCACTAGGAGCCCCGATCAGGAAGGGGAAATGGGGGTTGTTGAGTTTTCTGGCCGCGAGCCCCTGCGGGGGGGTATCGGCCAGACCTCAGGCCTTGATGCCTGAGCATTTTTGTAAAAATGGACGAAAATTTCTAAGGGCTGGGGCGGTGTGGTGTCTTCCTAGGAGCAACCCACACCCAAGATCATGCATTTCGGTTCCTATTCCCCAATTTCCAAGACTTCCAGCCTCGCCATTGCCGGCCTCAGCGCCTTCAGCCTGGGCCTCACCATGAGCCTCAGTCAGGCCCTGCCCTGCGAGAAACCCGAAGAGATCGTCATCGACCTCAATGGCCCGCAGAAAGATTTCGGCGTGGTGGTGACCGAGCACATCATTCAAGAGGGCGAATTAGAGAAGCCCATCCCCGACTTCGCGGTTTGTGCCAAGGCGCGTGCGGTGGATGGCCAGGTGCCCGTGGTGGTGGATGGCAACAAGGGCGAGCTGGTAGAAGCCGAGCGCCGTGGCATCCGCCCGGTCAAGATGGCCATCCCAACTCCCATCAACCCGGCCTTCGACACCAATCTCTATCAGCTTCTCAAGCAGGGAGACGGCAATGTCTTCTTTTCTCCCTACAGCATCACCGAATGCCTGGGCATGGTGTACGCCGGCACCGGTAAGAATACGGCCGCCGAAATTGGCAAGGCGATGAGCTTCGGCAAGGACGCCAAGCTGACCTCCGTCGAACTGAAGAAGCTGCGCACGCACCTCAGCCAGTCGCTCAACCGCTCAGACTGCAAACTCAACATCGCCAATGCGCTTTGCGTGACCGGCATTACGCCCAAGCAGGGCTATCAGAACATCGTTCGCGATGAGTTCGGAGGTGAGATCTTCTCCGGCGGCCTCGCCGAGATCAACGGCTGGGCCAGCAAGAAGACCGAAGGCAAAATCAAAGAGATTCTCAAGCAACTGAGCCCTGACTCCGCCTGTGTTCTGCTCAATGCGGTCTACTTCAAGGGCGACTGGAAATATGCCTTCAAGGCCAACGACACCCACAAGGCCAACTTCCACCTCACCAACAACGACAAGGTGAAGGTTGATATGATGAAGCAGAAAGGCGGATTCAAGGTGCTGCGCGGCAATGGCATGACCATCGTGGAGCTGCCCTACAAGAATAGTGCATCCATGGTGCTGATGCTGCCGGATCAGGCAGACGGCGTGGCAGCCTTGGAAAAGAAGCTCAACGATGGCCTGTTGCTCGACCTGGGTCAGCGTCTCTCGCAGAGTCAGCCGGAGCGCATTGAACTCCATCTGCCGAAGTTCAAGATCGAGGCCAAATGCGATTTGGTCGGCGCAATGAAGAGCTTGGGAATGAAGGAGGCTTTTGAGGGTGATGGCGCCGATTTCAGCGTCATGTATGACCGCAGCGATGTGAAGATCACCCAGATCAAGCACAAGGCCATTCTCGAAGTGGACGAAAAAGGCTCGGTGGCGGCGGCCGTGACGGCGGTGGGATATGGGTTGACGAGCTCCAGACCTACCGTGCAGCTGCCCAAGATCCGCTTCGATCGACCCTTCATCACGATCATCCGCGACCGTGAGACCGGCGCCAATCTCTTCATGGGCCGCATCAACGATCCGACCAAGTAAGCCAAGTCATCTCCAACTCCCTCTCCAACCAACCGATGCTAGGAATTTGCTTTTTAACCCTTTACCCTGAATCGGGAAACGGGGTTCAGGTGAGAGGTTTCGAGGATACAGGATCGAAGAATCAGAGAAAAGGATACGGGGTTCCACTTAAGGTGCGGGGGCTGCGGGTGCTGTTTCGGTAGTTCTGCCGCTGTGGATGGATGCTGGGAATTTGCTTTTTCAC
>JAURCU010000066.1 GCA_030828305.1 Luteolibacter sp. | reverse complement strand
CGGCATTGGCATCGTGCGGCTTCTCACACGACGTGACCAGCAGCAGCATGCAGATGGCGCAGAATAGGGATAATGGCTTCATGAAAGATGAGGCTACAAGGGCTGGCGCCGGATTCCAGCGTAATCAGAACCGGCTCAACAAGGGCTTGTCGAAAAACATGGTAAGGCGTGTCGGCGTCCCTGAGGATGGCGGAGCATGTCCCTATTTCTGGTTGTCATCAAATCAATCAGCAATTCCTTTTGGCAAATGCCTGTATACCCGCTATTGGCTTTTCACTACCACTTATGTCCGCATCCCTCAGTGTCATCAAGGCCGGCACCGGTGTATTGACCAAATCCGACGATGGCACGCTCGACCGCGGTGCCATGGTTCGTCTGGTCTCCGCCATTGCCGCGCTGATGGAAGCCGGCCATCCTTGCCTGTATGTGTCTTCGGGTGCGGTTGGCTCGGGGGTCTCCGCATTTGGCCTGGGCGAGTATCCCGATGACACCGCCACCCGCCAAGCCTGTGCCGCGGTGGGCCAGACCCGCCTGATGCAGACCTACAGCGGGCTCTTCGCCAACTTCGACATCACCGCGGCCCAGGTACTGCTCACCGCCGAGGACCTCTCCACCCCCGAGCGGGCGCGCCGGGTCAAGGACACCATCGCCCGCCTGCTCCAGGAGCCGCGCATCATTCCCATCATCAACGAGAACGATTCGGTCGCCGTCGAAGAGCTCAAGTTCGGCGACAACGACATGCTCTCGGTGCGCGTTGCCGACATGGTCGGAGCCAAACGCGTCATCCTGTTGACCACCGTTGACGGGTTGATCGATCCCTCTACCAACCAGCGCATCGAGGAAGTGCATGACGTGGCTGAGGTCTTTGCACACGTGAAGGATGAGAAGGGACGCTTTTCCATCGGCGGCATGGCTTCCAAATTGGCTGCCGTGAAATATGCAGTGGAAGCCGGAATCGAAACCCACATCGCTCACGGGCGCCATCCCGAGCGCCTCGCCGACATTGTGGCGGGCAATGGGGTCTCCACCTGCTTTCGCGCCACTTGAACCATGGACATTGAATCAAGCATTCACCAGATGGGCAGACAGGCCCGCGAGGCGGCCTACCAGCTCAATCAGCTGAGCACGGAGGAGAAGAACGCGATTTTGCGCGCCATGGCTGCCAAGTTGCGCGAGTCCTGCGCCAGCGTGCTCGAGGCCAATGCCAAAGACATCGCGGCTGGTGAGGAGAGGGGCTTGTCGGTCGCCATGCTGGACCGCCTGCGTCTGGACGAGGATCGCATCGAGGCCATGGCTCTTGGTGTCGAGCAGGTCGCGGCCTTGCCGGATCCGGTGGGGCAAAGGATGGAGGCCTGGCAGCGCCCCAATGGCATCCGCATCGAGCAGGTGCGCGTGCCCATTGGAACCATCGGTATCATTTACGAGAGCCGCCCAAATGTCACTGCGGACGCTGCCGCTCTCTGCTTTAAGACCGGTAACGCCACCATTTTGCGCGGTGGCAGTGAAGCCATCCACTCCAACCGCGCGATTGCCGAACTGCTCAACAGCGCTGGTGCGCCTGTGCACGCGATCCAACTCATCCCCTTCACGGATCGTCAAAGCGTGGCCGTGATGGCCGGCATGGATGAGTGGCTGGATCTTATCATTCCGCGCGGTGGCAAGGGCCTCATCGAAACTGTGGTTTCACTCGCGCGGATGCCCGTGATCAAGCACTATGACGGCATCTGCCACATGTTTGTCGATCGCGATGCGGATCTCGACATGGCGGTAGAGTTGGCGGTCGATGCCAAGACTCAGAAGCCCGGGGTTTGCAATGCGCTCGAAACCCTCTTGGTGGACGTGGAAGTGGCGGCCGAATTTTTACCAAAACTTGCCGTGGTCCTGCGTGCTAAAGGCGTGGAACTGCGTGGCTGTGAGCAGACCCTCACGATTCGTGCCGATGCCAAGCCGGCAATTGAGGATGATTGGGACACGGAATACCTGGATCTGATACTGGCCATCAAGCTTGTATGGAGCCCGGACGAGGCCATTGCCCATATCAACCGCCACGGCTCCCATCACACCGACGCCATCGTCACCGCCAACGAGGACACCGCCGAATACTTTCTCAAGGCTGTCGATTCAGCCTGTGTTTTTCACAATATTTCCAATCGATTCGCCGATGGTGGAGAATTTGGTTTCGGTGCTGAAATCGGTATTTCCACCGACAAGATCCACGCCCGCGGACCCATGGGGCTGCGTGAACTCACTACTTACCAATACCGGGCAAGGGGCGAGGGGCAGACAAAGGGGTGATCACTTCATGCGGCCGAATCCTCCGCACTCACAGGTTGGGATGTGATTGAGTTTTTCGTGTTGCTTAGCGCTGTTGCCGCATTGGCTGCACTTGGTAAACTGCTTCTTGCATGCCTCGCAGACAAAGACAGGCTCATTCTTGTGCTTGGCTTTCTCGGTGGGAACCAAGACGCAGGAAATACAGGCGATAATCAGGGTCTTCATGCCAGGTAGACACAGCAACTGCCAAAATCTTGGAAAATGAGCCGAGTTCAATTCAGGTATCGTCATCGATGCCTGCTTTGGTTAGGATTGGCCACGCATGACCTTGGAGCAACTCGGCTGGAATCCTGAGCTTGAAGCGGCCTTTGAGCCCTTTCAGGTCAAAGGCTGGGTACCGGCGCGCCTGATCCGCGAGACCACCATCAATTACGGTGCTCTCATCGCCGGAGACGAGTTTCAGGAAATCGAAGTCGTGCTCTGTGGGCGGGTCTGGCACGAGGCCAAGAGCGATGCCGATTTGCCGGCCGTGGGTGATTGGGTTGCGGTGGAGTTGGGCGATGAGAACACCGATTCTGTTATCCGTGAGCGTCTACCGCGCCGATCTTGCTTTGCGCGCAAAATGCCGGGTAACGCCGCTCAGGCACAGGTGATTGGTGCTAATGTGGACATCGTGGCCGTGGTGACGGATGCCGGACCAGATTACAACCTCAGGCGCATGGAGCGCTACTTTGCCCTGATTGAGCGCTCTGGGGCCAAGGCCGTGGTTCTGGTCAATAAGGCGGATCTCTTTGTGGCCGAGCAAAACGAGGAAGCGGCGCGTCAAATCGCCGGGCTTTGGGACAAGGCCGAGGTGCATGTGACCTCGGCTCTGAATGGTGAGGGCCTCAAAGTCCTGCAGGTTTACCTCCAGCCGGGAGTGACCATGTGCATTGTGGGTTCGAGTGGAGTGGGCAAGTCGACTCTGGTGAATCAACTCTATGGTGAAGAGTGGCAGTGGACGGGTGAGGTCAATGAGGCCACTGGCAAGGGTCGCCACACCACCACCTCACGTGAGCTGGTGCTCTTAAAGGGTGGGGGGATGCTCATCGACAACCCGGGCATGCGAGAAATTCAGATGTGGACCGACGAAACCACCCTGCGCGAGAGCTTTGCTGACATCGAAGCCATTGCCGCCAGGTGCAAGTTCGCCGACTGCAGCCACCGCAGGGATGCGGGTTGTGCCATTCGAGATGCGGTCGAACAGAACCAGCTCGACGAGAATCGCTATGAGAGTTTCCTCAGTCTGGAGGATGAAATCGCCAAGTTGCAGAGACGTGCCAAGAAGCGCCAAATGGCCGTAGAGCGCTGGGCAAAGCGTTCTCATCGGGTCAAGGCACGTAATCTGGACGACCGCATCCAGCTCGAGAAAGACGAGCGGGGTGAGATTTGAAGCGCAGACCCGGGCAAACCCTGCGTTGTGATTTGGCCCAGCCGTGTCAGATTGATGACATGAAAACAATCCTCTCTTTTTTGATGGTGCTCATGGTTTCCTGTATCCAAGTGCAGGCACAGCAAACGACCTCTGTAAACCAGGCGACCAAGTTGATTGCCGACCAATCCGAGCTTCAGATACTCGATGTCAGAAGCTCCGGCGAATATGGAGCGGGCCATCTTGCGGAGGCGATCCTCGTCACCTGGGGTCAGAAAGACTTCGAAAAACAGGCCTTGGCCAAGCTCACGAGAGACAAGCCGGTGCTGGTGTATTGTCGTAGTGGTCGGCGTAGCACGGCGGCTTCCGAGGCGCTGGTCAAACTGGGTTTTGGCAAGGTCCAAAACTTGGAAGGTGGCATCATCGCTTGGCAGAAGGCTGGTAAGCCATTAGTCAAGTAGATGTGACCGATGGCGATTGGATGCGACTGGCGCTTGATGAAGCCCGCAAGGGGCTGGGCAGGACTGCGCCCAATCCGCCTGTGGGTGCGGTGATTGTCAGGAATGGTCAACTGTTGGGGAAAGGTTGGCATCGTGCTGCCGGGCAACCCCATGCCGAGCGCGAAGCCATTGCCGATGCCAAGCGGCAACATGGTGAGGAGGCGCTGCGTGGGGCGACGATTTACATCACTCTTGAGCCCTGCTCGACCACGGGCAAGACGCCGCCCTGCACCGAAGGCATCATCGAGGCGGGCTTTTCGCGGGTCGTCTATTCCTGGGTGGATGCCAATCCAAAGCATTGGGGGGTAGCAGACAAGTTGCTCGAAGAGGCCGGCGTCGAAGTGGAGAGTGGTGTGCTTGGAGATGAGGTGGAAGCTCTCATGCGGCCTTTTTTCAAGGTGCAGAAGACCGGACTGCCCTGGGTGATCTGGAAGACCGCGATGAGTCTCGATGGTCGACTGACCCGTCCGCCCGGCGAGAGCCAATGGTTGAGCGGTGAGCAAGCCCGCGCCGATGTGCAGCGGCTGCGATCCGAAGTCGATGCCATTCTCACCACCGGCGAAACCGTTCGCCGCGACAAACCGGCCCTGACCATTCGTGTGCCTGAATTGCTCGAGGGTCGCCAGCAACCCTGGCGGGTGGTCTTTACCGGCGATGAGGCCTCACTTCCGCAAGATGCCCCACTCTTCACCGATGAAAATCGTGAGCGCACCTTGATTCGTCCGCGTGAGGATCTTAAGGGAAGCCTCAAACGCTTGGTGAAGGAACAAGGCGTGCTCACTTGCATGACCGAGGCGGGTGGGATCTTTTCTGCTGCCCTGCTCGAGGCCGGGCTCATTGACGAAGTGGTGATCTATCTCGCACCCATGATCTGCGGTGGCCCTCATCCTGCCATGGCGGGGGCGGGTCTGGCGCAATCCCTGAAGCTGGAGCAGCTCAACTATAAGGTTTTTGGAGATACTGTGCGCATGAATGGATGCATTGAGCGTCGGTAAACCATTTCCATGCAGTGTGTAATTCTCATTCCAATCCGCGACATCCATGAAACCCACCGTACTGATCACAGCCCTCATCGCCTGTTTTTCAAGCCTGCAGGCAGCACCCCTCAAGCTTCACACCATCTTCAGCAGCCACATGGTGCTGCAGCGCGACAAGCCCATCGTCATCTGGGGGTGGGCGGATGATGGCGACAAGGTGGCAGTCGAATTTGCCGGTCAGAAGGCTGAGGCAACGGCCAAGGGCAAGGAAGGCCGTTGGGAAGTGAGCTTCGATGCCCGCGAAGCCAGCGCCGAGCCTCTGACGTTGACCACATCCAGCGGTGATGAGAAAATCGTCATGGAGAATATCGTCATGGGTGATGTGTGGGTGGCCAATGGCCAGAGCAACATGGCCTGGGCCCTGCAGAAGACCACCACCGTGGATCTTGAGCTGCCCAAATCCAATCGCCCGCTGCTACGCCACTTCCGCATCCAGACCAACGAGCAGGCCACCATGCAGACCGATATCAATGTGGAGCGGGTGACCAATGGCGGTTGGGAGGTTTCCCATCCCGAGGTTGCCGGAGGTTTCAGTGCCATCGGCTACCACTTTGGTGCCAACCTTCAGCAGGCTCTCCAGATTCCCATCGGTATCATCAGCAATGCGCGCGGTGGGGCTTCGATCGAGAGCCTCGTGCCGCGGCGTAAGCTTGCGCAAGATCCTCTGACCAGACGCTACGAGCAGCATGTGGCCAAGAGTGAAGCCGAGTTCGACCCCCGTGCCAAGGCGCTCGAAAACTGGGAGAAGGAAGTGGCCAAGGCCAAGCGCAAGAATGTGCCCGAAGAGAAGTGGCCCAAGAAGCCAAAGGGTCATGAAAACCTGCGTTCCTGGAATATTCCCGGGATGAGCCCCAGCGATGCTGGAGCCTGCTACAATGGCATGTTCGGCGCTTTCATCGGCTTCAACATCAAGGGCGTGATCTTCCACCAGGGTTACAACAATGCGATGAGTGGCAATTGTCGCCCCGTGCGCTATCGCAAGATCATGAAGCAGATGGTTGAAGGCTGGCGCGAGGACTTCAAGGATCCCGGGTTGGCGGTGGGCATCATCGGCTTCTGTGCCGGCGGCATTCCGCAAACCGAAGAAGGTTTTGAAAGCTGGACAGTGGGTGGTGCGCCCTACATCAGAGAAGCGCAACGGCTCGGTCTCGCGGACGTGGGTGATCCGCAACGCACGGCATTCTTGCCTGCTTACGACATCCAGATTCCCGGCCTGCATCCCCTCAAAAAGCGAGAGCATGGCGAGCGTGCCGCGCGTTGGGCGCTGAACCGCATCTACGAGACCGCAACGCATTGGGAAACGGCTTCACTCAAGTCTTCTGAAACGAAGGGAGACGAATTGATCCTGACTTTCGACCGGCCCGTCATGCCAGATGACATGTCGATCATTCCCGAGGGCTTCGCCATCGCCGGTGAAGACGGCAAGTTCTACAGGGCCCACGCCCGCTTCCGCATGACCAAGGATGCCGGTCTCTGGAACACCGCCAACAAGAGTTACGACGCCAGCATCATCCACCTCTGGAGCCCGCTGATCGAAAAGCCTGTTGCCGTGCGCTACGCCTGGGGCAGTAGCCCCATGGGCAACCTAAAGGTGCAGGGCAAGCCTTGGGCGCCACTGGCCAATTTCCGCACCGATAGCTGGGATTGGCCGGAAAGTGAGGACCCCGAGGTGTCCTTGGTTGGTCGTGGTGAGAACAAGGCCCATGCCGAGGATGCCGCCGCAAGGTTGGCGCTGCGCAAGAAAATCGAGGCGGAAAAGGCCGTCGAAGTGATGGAGCGCCTGAAGACCTTGGGGTGGGTGGAGTGATTTATCCTTGCTCATGGGGGATTGGCAGCAAGAATCCCGCCCCCGCGAGGCATTTCGTCTCTGGAGGTTCCACCCCTCAACCCCATCATGAGCGATTCAACACCCGCCCCTGAAAACTCCAGTCCAGAGGAGATTGGCGAAGCCCTGAAGGCCCATCAGTCCTTCATTCTCATGAGCCACATTCGCCCCGACGCGGATGCGATCGGCTCGCAGATTGCATTGGGCGAGTCCCTGCGCGCGATGGGCAAGACCGTGCGTCTCGTCAACGAGGACGGTCTTCCTGAAAATCTGGAATTCCTGCCGGGCTCCGAGCATATCGAGTCTCCTCCCAGCGAAGCCTTGGAGGTGGAAGTGGCCATCGCGCTGGACACCGCAACCAAGCCTCGTCTGGGCGACAAAACTCTCCATGCCGCTTCCAAGGCAAAACTCTGGCTCAACATTGATCACCACAAGTCCAATACAAGCTACGGGGATCTTAATTTGATTGTCCCCACTAGCCCGGCGACGGGCGAAATTCTCTACGACTTGATTACCGGCCTCAATTTACCTCTGCCGGATGCCACCCGCGACTCCATATACGTTGCGGTGTCCACGGACACGGGTTCCTTCCAGTATCCCTCGACCACGGTGCACACCTATGAAATGGCAGCGGACCTGATTCGGCGCGGTGTCAATGTAGGAGAAATCAACGCCAAGACCTACGACGAGCAACCCTACCGCAAACTGGAGTTGATGCGCGCCCTGCTCAACACGCTGGAGCGCTCCGAGGATGGTCTGGTGGCCAATTGGATGATGCATGACAAGGTGCGTGTCCAATACGATCTCAAACCCGAGGACAGTGAGGGCCTCATCGACATCATCCGCGCCATCAAGGGAGTGCAGGTGGCGGCCTTTTTCGAGGAACTTCCGGACCACCGGGTGCGGGTCTCGCTGCGCTCCAAAAACAAACGCTTCGACGTCTGTCAGGTGGCGCAGGAATTCGGTGGTGGGGGCCATGCTCTGGCAGCCGGTATCCGCATGCCCGGCCCAATTGAAGACGCGAAGGCCAAGGTCCTCGCAAGTATCGACAAGAAACCCAAAAAAAGCGGTATCTGCTCATGAATCCCAATCCCCTCGACTCGACTCCACCCAGCGGGGTGCTGCTCATCGACAAGGCGCCCGATATGACATCCCACGATGTGGTGGCCATCGGTCGCCGTGCCCTAGGCACCAAGAAGATCGGCCACTGCGGTACGCTAGACCCCATGGCAACTGGTCTCCTGATGCTGGTGGTCGGCCGAGCGACCAAGATCCAGGATCTGCTGATGAGCGAGGACAAGCAATACGTCGGGACCCTGACTCTTGGTGCGACCACCAACACGCAGGACAAGCAAGGCGAGATCGAAGTGCAAAAGGAAGTGCCTAACATCAGCCAGCAGCAGATTGAGGAAGCCTTCGAAGACTTTACCGGTGATTTTGAACAGCTGCCGCCCATGGTGTCCGCCATCAAGAAGGATGGGGTGCCACTTTACAAATTGGCCCGCAAGGGTGAGGTGGTGGAGCGTAAGTTGCGCCCGGTGCGCGTGAACAGCTTCAAGATCACGCGCGTTGAACTGCCGGAAGTCGACTTTGTGGTCGATTGCTCCAAGGGTTTCTATGTGCGCACCTACGCCCACGACATCGGTCAGAAACTTGGTTGTGGAGCTCACCTCAGTGCTCTGCGTCGCACACGCTCGGGAAAATTCTCGCTAGAACGCGCCGTGCCCGCCATGGAACTCAAGACCATCGCGCGCGAAGACTTGATCAAGAAGATGGTCTCCTTGGCTGAGATTTCTCTCATGCGAGGGGCCTGAATTGTAAAATCTGATGGCGATCCGAAAAGCTGGATTGTGTGTTGGATCGGTTATTCTAACAGAAAATTATGGTTATTTTCCTGAATGTTGTCGCCCTGCTGAGTTTCGCTGCGCTCTCGAGCCAGAGCCCTGTCTCGCATGAAGTCTTGGAAGCGGAGGGTGCTGCGGCGGAATTCGAGCTCCGGGCGGATGAGCCACGGGTTCAGGATGAGTGCGGGCACTGAGCCTCAATGATTGACGCAGAGGCAGGGCTGTTAGCTCTCCAGCTGAGCCAATGCCTTTTGGCAGGCCTCAATGGCCTCTTGCGGATGAATAGCCGAGAGGCTGATGCGCAGCCGTGCGGTGCCGCGTGGAACCGTGGGGTAGCGGATGGCAGGGATCAGTATGCCTTCGGCTTCCAGTTGACGGGAAGACTCCAGAGCTTGCTCGTTGTCACCGATGATCACCGGTAGGATGGGAGTCTTGGCCTCGGGGCGGATTGCTCTGAAATTGCTCTGCAGTTGGGAGCGCAGTTGCTGGCCCTGCTCCGAAAGAATCAGATTCAGAGAGGCACATGCGGCGTGGGCAATTGCCGGGGGGGGTGCGGTGGAATAGATAAAGGAGCGCGCACGGTTGACGAGTAGTTCGATCCAATCGCGTGACGCCGCGAGGTAGCCGCCGGAGAGTCCTGCAGCCTTGCTCAGGGTGCCCATCTGAAAGGTGACACGCTCCTGAAGCCCGAGCTCTTCAGCAAGCCCCATGCCACGCTTTCCGAGCACACCAAAGCCGTGGGCCTCGTCCAGCAGGAGCAGGGCGTGGTATTGCTCGCAGAGCTGGATGATCTCGAGCAGGGGACAAAGGTCGCCATCCATGCTGTACACGGACTCGCAGGCAACGAGAATGCGCGTCTTGGCATCTTTGGCGCGGATGTCGGCCAGAAGCTTTTCGAGTTTTCCGAGATCGTGGTGAGCAAAGACCCGCATCGAAGCCTCCGACAGTTTGGCGGCGTCAATCAGACAGGCGTGGCTGAGTTTATCGAGAATCACATGGTCGCCCTTGCCGACGATGGCGGGGATGCTGCCCATGGCAGTCGCAAAACCCGAGGAGAAGGTGAGCGCGGCTTCACTCTGTTTGGCTTGGGCAAGTGAGTCCTCAAGTATTTGATGGGCAGCAAGAGTGCCACAGATCAGGCGAGAGGCGGCCGAGCCGGCTCCGTATTTCTCAAGACCCTCTGCGAAAGCGGCCTTGATTTCGGGATGGTTTGCTAAGCCGAGATAGTCGTTGGAGGAAAAATTCCAAAGTCCGCGGCCTTCGCGCGAGATGCGTGGTCCCGCCATACCCCCGATGGGCTTTAACTGCCGCAGCAACCCTTGCTCGCAGAGTTGATCAAGTTCCTGGCGTGGAGGGCGCATCGTTGTTGGAAAAGCCAGGCAGAGGGCGCTCAAGGGCCCAGCGTAGCAATTTGGTGGAGTCGTTCCAGACATGCCTGCTATTGGACTTCAGGACAATGGTGAGCACGTCGCGGCCGCGCAGGGATGCGGTGGCGACGAGGCAGCGACCCGAGGCTCGGGTTGTGCCGGTCTTCATGCCGTTGCAGTAGGGCAGGGTCTTGAGGATCTTATTGGTGTTGGTGAGGGTTTGGGTGCGGCCGTCATTGTGGCGGAAGGTCAGCTCCATGGTATTGATCATTTTGCGAATAGCTGGTTGCCGATAGGCGGCAACGGCAGCGATCGCAATGTCACGGGCCGTTGAATACTGACCTGGCTCGGTGAGGCCGTGGGGATTCTTGAAGTAGGAGTTGCGCATGCCGAGTTGCGCGCATTTCTGGTTCATCATGCGCTGGAAGGCCACCTGACTGCCGGCGATATCGCGGGCCAACGCGCGGGCCACATCATTGGCACTCTTGACCATGAGAACCTCCAGAAGTTGGCGGCGGCTGTAGGTTTCTCCCGCCTTGAGGCCAAGCTTGGTGGGTTCGCAGCGGCCGTCGCTGGCGGCGATTCTTACCTTCTTGTCGAGATTGCCTGCGTCAAGCACGCAGAGGGCAGTGATGATTTTCTGGGTGCTGGCGACAGCACGCCGCTGATCGATATTCTTGGCGTAGAGGACGCGTCCCCGGTTGATGTCGACCACCATGGCGCTTTCGGCAAAGACTTCGGGCGGCTGGGTCTGCGGAATGTCCGCGACCGCACTCATCTGGTTCATGCCGCCACCGATGGGTTGGCCGAAGCCGTTTCGCTGTGGCATGTGGTTGCGTGCAGGACTCTGCGTAACGGGCTCGCAGGCTACCAGCAGTAGTCCGAATCCGAGCCAATAGGCGAAACGCAATCCCTTTATCATGTGTTGTAGCTTTGCCACGCAGAGCCGATGGATCAAGGGGATTTCCGATTGGGTGTGGAGACCTGCCAAAAATCAGATCGACCTTGGGGCTGGGATTTCCACAATGCCGGCATGTCCGAACGTGAGGATCTCAAAGAACTCTCCCTGCTGGGTAAACCCGACACCCGTCTGCCGACCAGCCCTGAGGAGGCGAAGCTGGAGGTGTTCCCCAATCATCGGGCCGGCCGTCGCTATTGGATTACCCTCAACTGCCCTGAGTTTTCATCTCTATGCCCGGTCACGGGACAACCCGATGCCGCAAAAGTGGTCATCCGCTACGTGCCGGGCGACACCTGCGTTGAGACCAAGAGTCTCAAGTTCTACCTCGCCTCATTTCGCAACCAGCCGGCATTCAATGAGGAGATTGTCAACCGTATCCTCGACGACTTGGTCGGAGCCCTTTCGCCCCAGGAGATGGTCGTGCGTGGCGAGTTCGCTCCGCGTGGTGGCATCCAACTGACGACCGAGGCGACTTACCCCGAAGCGCACTGAATTGGCGATGAAAGTCTGCGTGTTGCTCAGTGGTGGCATGGATTCCGTAACGGTCCTCTACGAAGCCGTGCACACCCACGAAGTGGTCGCCTGTTTGTCTTTCGACTACGGCTCCAAGCATAACGCCCGGGAGATTCCCTTTGCCAAGTTGCATGCCGAGCGCCACGGCATCGTGCATCATACGCTGTCCTTGGACTTCATGGATCATCTCTTCAAGAGCGATCTGCTGAGGAGCGGGGGAGACATCCCGGAAGGTCACTACGCCGAGGAGTCGATGAAGCAAACCGTCGTGCCTTTCCGCAACGGCATCATGCTCGCGGTGGCCACGGGATTTGCCGAAAGCGTGGAGGCCGAGGGTGTGGTAATTGCCGCCCACAGCGGCGACCATGCTATCTATCCCGATTGCCGCGAGCCCTTCATGCAGGCGATGGGGGATGCCATGCAATACGGCACTTATCTCAACATGGAATTGCTGCGGCCCTTCATTGACAAGGACAAGGCTGCCATCGCCAAACGGGGCCTGGAGTTGGGCATCGATTTCACCGAGACCTGGTCCTGCTACAAGGGAGGTGAGATTCATTGCGGCGTCTGCGGCACCTGTGTGGAGCGGCGGGAAGCTTTTCAACTCGCTGGTGTTGATGACCCCACAAGATATCTTTAGACTCATGTTTGGCCGGAATCTCGTGATTTTCTCAAAAAAGGGCCCTATGTTTGCCGAGATTGCCGACAGATGTTAAGAATTCCTTGCCGGATCGGGGCTATGGCCTTCAATTCGTCACCCTGATTCAGGGTTACCCTCTTCCATGTATCGCATCTGTAAATCGCTCGAAATAGAGAACGGACACATGCTCTCCAAGCATCCGGATAAGTGCCGTTTTCCCCACGGCCACAGCCGGAAGGTGGAGTTTGTCCTCGAAGCGGAGCAACTCGATGCCAACGAGATGGTCTGCGACTTCAAGATCATCAAAGAGGCCGTGGGCGAATGGCTCGATCGCCTTGATCACGCGATGTGCATGAACACGGCCGATCCGGCCTACGCCGATTTCAAGGAGCGCTATGGTGAGCGGGTGATTGGTTTCGAGAATCAGGATCCAACCACCGAACTCATGGCCAAGACCATTTACGATCACTGTTCTGATGCGCTGAAGGCCTACGGCGCCCAGCCCGATGCAAAATACCCCCTGAGCGCGCAGGTGCGATTGCGCTCTGTGCGTGTCTGGGAAACCTTATCTTCCTGGGCCGAATACTCCTCCGACTGATCCATGTCCGAATCCCCGAACCAGCCACTTCCAGACATTCAGGCGACGCCCGATAAGCGCGGACTTGCCATCGATCAAGTGGGCGTGTCGGACTTGCGCTATCCAATTCAAGTCACGGATCGCCACGGCCAGCCCTTTCCAACCGTGGCTAAAATTTCAATGTCTGTGCATCTTCCGCATCACTTCAAGGGCACGCACATGAGTCGCTTCATCGAGATTCTCAGTCAGCACGAGGGCGAGGTGACAACCCAGACCCTGCCCAGCATCCTCAAGGATTTGAGAACACGTCTTGAGGCGCAGGAGGCTCATATTGAGGTGGCCTTCACCTACTTTGTGAACAAGGCGGCACCGATCAGTGGTGCCAAGGCCAAGGTGGGCTGTGACTGCGTCTTCCAGGGCACTTCCAATGCAGAGAAGGACGATCTCGTGCTCGGTATTACCGTGCCAGTGACCACCCTCTGCCCATGCTCCAAGGAAATCAGCGAATACGGGGCGCATAACCAGCGAGGCTATGTGACTCTGGAGGTTAGACCAAAGTGCTGCGAGGACGGCCACGAATTCATCCTCATTGAGGAGCTTATTGAAGTGGCTGAAAAATCCGGATCCGCACCACTTTATGCACTGCTGAAGCGCCCGGATGAGCGTCACGTAACCATGCAGGCTTATGAAAATCCCGTGTTTGTCGAGGACGTGGTTCGCAACGCCGCCGCGATGTTGCGTGCCGATTCCCGAATTGACTCCTTCACGGTGAAGGCGGTGAATCATGAGAGTATCCATGATCACAACGCCTTTGCGGTGATCTCAGGAAATTCGACTGATTGATGTCGGGAAATT
>JAURCU010000065.1 GCA_030828305.1 Luteolibacter sp. | reverse complement strand
CACCGACATTTGCCCACTCAAGTTCGGGCTCCTCTTCGAACGCTTCCTCAACCCCGAGCGCGTCAGCCCTCCCGACGTCGACATCGACTTTTGCCAGTCTCGCCGCACCGAGGTCATCGACTACGTGCGCGAGAAGTATGGCGAGACCTGCGTCTCGCACATCATCACCTACGGCACTTTGGGTGCCAAGAGCGTGCTGCGCGACGTGGCCCGTGTAATGGGCATTTCCTACGGGGATGCCGACCGCATCGCCAAGATGATCGAGGCCAAGCCCGGGGTCACCCTCAAGGGCGAATGGGACAGCAAGCCCGAGATCAAGGAGCTGATCGAAGCCTCCACCACCTACAAGGAACTCTGGAACTACGCCATCCGCCTCGAGGGCCTCAACCGCAACGTCGGCATTCACGCGGCAGGCGTGGTGATCGGCGACCGCTCACTCGACGATCACGTGCCCCTGACGCGCGGCAACGAGGGCGAAGTCGTCACCCAATACGACATGGGGGCGATCACCGAAGTTGGTCTACTCAAGATGGACTTCCTCGGGCTCAAAAACCTCACCGTGATTCACGAGACAGTCGAGCACATCCACCAGCACACACCTGACTTCAAGATCGAGGAAATTTCCTACGAGGATCAGAACACCTTCGACCTACTCAATCGAGGCGAGACCATGGGTGTGTTCCAGTTGGAAAGTGGCGGCATGGTCGAAACCTGCCGCAAGTATCAGATCGAAAGAATTGATGACATCATTGACCTTCTCGCTCTCTACCGCCCGGGTGCGATGCAGTTCATCGACCAGATGCTCGACGTTAAAAAGGGCCGCAAGCAGGCCGTCTACGAGCACCCACTTCTGAAAGATGTCTGCGGCAACACCTATGGCGTAATGATCTATCAGGAGCAGGTCCAAAACGCCGCCAAGCTCCTCGCCGGATACACCCTGGGGGGTGCGGACTTACTGCGCCGAGCGATGGGCAAGAAAGACCAGAAGAAGATGGCCCTGGAGCGCGAGAAGTTCGTCGCCGGTTGCAAGGAGCACAACGACATCGGCCCCGATCTTGCCAACAAGATCTTTGATAAGATCAAGATGTTCGCCGACTACGGCTTCAACAAATCACACTCGGCCTGCTACGGCCACATCTCCTACTGGACCGCCTACCTCAAGGCCAACCATCCTGTGGAGTTCATGGCGGCACTGCTCTCCAACGAAATCCACAACACCGACAAGATCGGCATCTTCGTTTCCGAATGCCACCGCATGGGTATCGAGATCCTGCCGCCCGACATCAACGCTTCCCAACTGCGCTTCGCACCCGAGATCACCATCAACGGCAACAAGGGTATCCGCTACGGACTGGCCGCCATCAAGAACTGCGGTGAGAAAGCCATGGCCGCGACCATTCAGGAGCGTGAGCAAAAGGGCGAATTCAAAACCCTCGAGGACTTCTCCACCCGCTTGGACTCCAGAGTGATCAACAAGCGCATCCTCGAAAACCTGGTAAAGGCAGGTGCGCTCGACTGGACAGGTGAGGCCCGCGCCTCCATGTTCGCCCGTCTTGAAGTTGTCGTAGCCTCGGCCTCTTCAGCCCAACGCGACAAGGCCGCAGGCCAATCCAGCCTCTTTGAGGCCGAGGATATCACCGCCCCAGCCCCGGTCGCCCTAACAGGCGACCAAGCCATCGAGGAATGGAGCAAGGACGACAAGCTGATCCACGAAAAAGAACTGCTTGGTTTCTATGTCACCGGCCACCCGCTCGACAAATACCGTGGCATCATCGACTCCGAGCGCTACCAGCGTATTGCCCTGGTAGAAGACCTTGATATCTCCAATCCACGCCAGCGCTACGGCTTCGCCGGCATGGTACGCTCCATCACCGCCAAGGTCACCAAGACCGGTAAGCCCTTCGGCATTCTGGTGCTCGAGGACTTCACCGGCAGTGCCGAGATCATGCTATGGGGCGAGACCTTCACTCCCGCCCGCGACAAAAGCCTGCTGGAGGCCGGCAAGATCATCAAACTCAAGTGCCAGGTGCAGGTGGATGATCGCAACGGTGGACGCAGGCTCACCGGCTACGAAGTCGCCGAGTTGAAAGCCAAAAAGAGCGGCAAAAACGGCAAGGGGCCCGTCGAGCTCATACTATGGACAACCAAGCACAGCGAGATCGACCTGATGGAGATCAAGAACACGCTCACGAAGCATCCTGGTGAGACTCCGGTGCTCCTGCACTTCCAGAACACTGGCGGCAAACGCGTGACGGTCGAAGCCGGCAAGAAGTTCCACGTTCAGCGCTCCGAGGATCTGACAATCGCGCTGGATCGATGGACGGAGTGAGCGGCTTTGCCGCTCGTTCTTAGTTCTTAGTTGCTGGATTTTCTCCAATGAGCCGTGACTGGATTCGGAGTGGCTCTAAATAAGTATCCTGCCAGTATCCTTATTGATATTCGTGAGTGAGTACAAGCCAGACTCGCCAGATAAGCAGCTGGATCTTTCACAAGCCACGCTGGTGTTCTTGGATACGATAATCGTAGTGAGGAATCATTCTTCTATTCGATTGGGGCTTTTTTCAAGCTGATGCTTCAGCTGTTTGGTCAGTAAAGCCTGGAAGGCGCGCCAGTATGCGGCGAAGCCGCCAAATAAGAACTAGGAACTAAGAACTATGAACGGCGAAAAAGCCGCCTAAACTGTCTCTGATGATCCGCTTCGCCCTGTTTTTCCTGATCGTTCTGGCAACACCCCTCCACGCCGTCAACGTGCTCATCCTTGGCTCTTCGGTGGGCTTCGACAAACAGGAGTCGCCCGAGGGTCATGACACCCATCTGGACCTCAAGAAACTGGCCCCTGAATTCGAGCGTGTGCTCAACAAGGGCAAGTCGGGTGGCGTGAAGGTCACCTACCAGGACATCTACACGACCAAGGACACGCCTGTGGGTCTGGGTTCGGTAGGAAAAGAAACCCCTACCACCTTCCACTGTCACAGTCTGGCGCAGTATGTGTTTTGGCCGCAAGGCCGTGAAGCACGCCTCACCAATCTGCACAACAAAGCCACCACCAAGTGGGACTATATCTATATTGTCGGCGACCCCTATCTCATCGGCCAGATGCCGGGAATTTATGCGGAAGGCGTGCATCTGCTGATGAGGCACATCCGCAAAGGCGAAGCCAAAGTCGTGCTGGTAATGCCCTGGCATTCTAACGAGCAGATCAACGCCCGTATTCCGGAAGTGGTTCAACGCGTTGCCGATGGCCTCGATCTGCCTGTGGCTCCTGCCGGCATGCTATGGGCGATGCACAAGGGCAAAATCAAAGCCGCACAAGGCCAATACATCGCTGCTGCAAGCATGGTTAGCGCCATCAGCAAGGCTCCCGCTTGGGGCCAGAACCTGTCCGAAAAAAACCTCGCCAAGGCCGCGCTCGCCGCCATCAAACACCTGAACGAGAACCCGCCCTCCGCCGAGTATGCCGAGCCCAACCCATTTTACGCCGAAACTCTTCATAAGGAGGTGATTGCCTATTGCCAGACCGGCAGCAGCTCGGAAGCAGGCATTCGCGGCGCCATCAACGATGCCATCAAGCGCGTCGGATCCACGCCCAAGCAGGTAAGCTGCAAGGATGAAAGCATCGACTTCAATTACGGCCGCGCCAACAGCAACTTCGAGCCCAACAAGCGCTATCAGGTCGACCCCGATAAATACGGCCGCTCCTACGGCTTTCCAATGCAGGAGCAGAAGAACACCGCCGCCACTTCCATGCTCTACGGCATCGACAAGCGCTACTTTCACGCTCGCAGCTACGACGACGGCACCGATCTGGGCATCGCCTATGACATGATCCGCCAAGGCGAAGTCGAAAAACGCGTCTACGCCGTGCCGGTTCGTTTGCTCTTGTGCAAGCTGATGGATGCCGACCCCAGCATTCAGCCACTTCGCGACCGCTGGCACATGAGCCGCGAGCTCGATGCCGCCACCGGCACCTACATGGTAACCATTCTCACCGGCAAGAACCCTGTTGGCGACGAACCCACCAAGGACAGCAATGACTGGAAGCTGTGGCTGGGTCGAAAAATCGGCTATGAAACCGCGATGCGCATGGGACGGCTCACCTATGATCCAAAGTGATGCCCGGATAAGCAACTCACCCGCTTGACTCGGCAGCTGCCGAACCTATCCTCGATGCATGAAACGCATTCTCTGCTATCTGGCTCTTGGTGTCATCATGGCCTCTCTCGCTGCCTGTTCCACGATGGGTCGCTCCTTCGCAAGAATGACCGGACAACCAGTACCCGTCTATCGCTGAAGGAAGAACCGATTGCTGATCGATTTAATTCTCGATCACCTCGGCACGTGGCGGGCGCTCCGGAAGCACCACCCTGGCGCGTGGGGCCTCCTCGGGCAACACTGGCCTGGCCCGGCGCGGTTTGATCAGCACAGCCTCGGAGGCTTCAGCTTTCAGTTCGGGGGCCGGCTTGGGCTCAGCGTTTGGCTGCGCATCGGGCTGCGCCCCGATACCCGGAGGCGTCTTGCGCATGCGGATCTCCACCCGGCGATTGGGAGCCTGGCTATCCGCATCGCCTAACTTGATGATGGGCTCGCGACGACCAAAGCCACGCGCAATGATGCGCTTGGAATCCATGCGCATGGATTGCACGAGGTAGGTCGCCACCGCATCGGCACGTTGTTTGGAAAGTTTGAGGTTGTAGACATCCCCACCAATCAGATCGGTATGGCCATCGATCCAGCAATAGAGGCCCGGATTGCGGTCCATCAGCAGGGCCAGCTTCATCAGACCCAGACGGGCACTCTCGCGCAGCTCTGCACTGTTGAATTCAAAGAGCAAGTCGCTGGGCAAACGGGTTTTGCTGGAGAGGAGGACATTTGGCGGGAGCTTGAGGAGGTCTTCGAGTGAAGCGATGCCCTCATTGCCACCCTCCACCCGACCGGCTTTGAGAATTTCTCGAGCCACGCCTTCACCGTCATCGACCCCGGGGCTGGCGCCAGAGTCGATGACCACTTGGCCTATTTCAGCGGGTGGCAGAATCTTGGTCTCACTACCTACTTCGGGCATCGCCACATCCACATCGACGCCAGCTGCGGGATCAAGTTTCGCAATGGGCCCCTGCCCACCCACATCCGGCTGGCTCATCTTGAGCGCATAGCTGGCTTGGTCAAATTCGGTGCTCAGGTCAATTTCCTGATTTTTGGGCAGGGCATTGAGGAAGTCGATCTCCTCCAGAAGCGTCGCGCTGTCATCCGGGATGGGGGCAATATCCTCGGGCTTATTGCGGATAGGCTCGGGAATGGAGCTGACCTCCACCTGACGAAAATCGACGGCCGCGGTCCGCAACTCCTCGGCCTGGCGGAAGCTCCAAGCGATTTCCATACGATCCAAGAGCACGAAAATCAGGCCGTGCAGGCCAATGGAAAGCAACAGGGCGAGGGCTGCCCACCAGCCGAGATGCTCCGGCCCGGGGAGTTTGTTTCGATCGCGCCCACGCGCATAGTTCCATGAATAGCTTTCGGCCATGACCAGACTATACAGCAAATTTGACCAAATTTTACTCATGAATTCGTAAATTGTGGCTGAGGGAACAATCGCCGATAGAAACTGGCATTCTAGCTGCTGGACGAGGCTTTGGGACCCGATCTTTTGCTCGAAGACCAACTCCCGCCCACACAAGGACCAACTCCCACCATGGCCACCAAAAAGAAGACCAGTAAGAAAGTCGCTAAAAAGGCAGCGAAGAAAGTCGCTAAAAAAGCGGCCAAAAAAGCGGCTAAGAAAACAGTCGCCAAGAAGGCAAATAAAGCCGCCGGTTTCGATGATATCGCCGCCCAAGCATACTACATTTACCGCGAACGCGTCGCCAATGGCCTGCCCGGCAATCCCGAGAGCGACTGGCTTGCTGCCGAGAAGAAGCTGAGTGTCTGATCAGCAACGCCTCACCTTGTGTCGTCTTTTCAACACCGCAGCCCTGATATCTTCCAGAATCAGATAGATGCTCGGAACCAGAATCAAGGTAATCGCGGTGGCAAAGAGAATCCCGAAGCCCAGGGAGACAGCCATCGGGATCAGAAAGCGCGCCTGCATGTCGGTTTCAAGGAGCATGGGCATCAGCCCGACAAAGGTCGTCAGCGAGGTGAGAATGATCGCCCGGAAGCGGCGACCTCCCGCTTCCACCGCTGCTTGGCGAAGACTACGGCCCTCGCGGTGACGATTGACGAAGTCAACAAGCACAAGCGAATCGTTGACCACGACCCCGGCCAGCGCCACAAAGCCGCACATCGACATGATGGAGAGGTGCATGCCAAAGACAATATGACCAAAAATCGCACCGATGATGCCGAAGGGGATCACCGACATGATGATAAGTGGCTGCCAGTAAGAGCGCAGCGGAATGGCAATCAACACATACATCACCACCAGAGCACCGAGGAAGCCGACACCAATTTCGCGCACGCTATCATTCTGGTCCTTCTGCTCACCATCAAAGGCGTAGGTCACCCCGGGGAACTTCGAAGCCAGCTGGGTGAGTGTGTTTTCCTCCAATGACCCCACCACATCATTGCCATTGGTTTCTCCCGTGGTGTCAGCGGTAATCTGGATGGAGCGGCGGCGATCAATGCGGTTGATCACCGAGGGGCCGCGCCCGAATTCGTAATTCACCACCTGACGCAGCGGCAACTCATCTCCCGCGCGTGTGCGGATCTTCATTTCCTCCAGTGAATGAAGCGTGCGCCGGTCCGGCTTGGGAAAACGCACCATGACCTTCACCTCGTCACGACCGCGCTGTAACCTCTGGGCCTCGTCCCCGTAGAATGCGGCGCGCACCTGCAAGGCCACATCCTCCAGGCGCAGACCCGCTGCGCGGCCTGCCGCCGTCAGGTCAATCAAGCGCAACTCGTCCTTGCCTTCTTTGTCGGAGTCCGAGATCTCGACCACCCCCTCGAATTTCCCCAAGGCTTGTTTGACCCAATCGGTGGCAGCACGAACCCGCTCGAGATCCTGACCATTGAGGTTGAGGTCGATGGCATTGCCTCCACCCGCCGTCTCGGTGGTCACCGCCAGCGAAGTCAGCCCCGGCACATCACCCATTTCCTGACGCCAGCGCTCGATGAATTCCTCGGAGCCGGTTTCGCGCTCGGCGGATGGAATCAACTCAAGGGTCAACTCGCCAACGTGAGTGGCGCGCGGAGGACCATCAGGCGCCAGGCTGGTCAGAAAAGGTTGGCTGCCGGCACTGGCCAGATAATGGCGGAGGATGGATTTACCCTCGGTCTTCTCAAAATGCCGGGCTGCTGCCACCGCCGCCTCTTCGATCTGGCTGACAGCGCGCTGGGTATCCTCGAAAGGTGCACCCATGCTGAGCTCGAACTTGGCAGTGACTACGTCTCCCTCCACGTCAGGGAAGAACTTGAAGGGCATGCGCCCCCCGGCGACGTAACCGATGGTGACAATCAGGATGGCGATGAAGCCAGCCGTGGTGACGTAGCGCCAGCGCAACAAATGATCGAGTTTTGGCTTATAGACCTTGAGAACAAAACGCTCAAGTGCATCGGCCACCCGACGCTGCAAACGGAAAATGGGATGACTCGGCTTCTCTTGCCGATGCGGTGCCAGTAGCGCCATGTGCGCGGGCAACACGAACTTTGATTGCAGCAGCGAAAAGGCGAGGGTCGGAATGACCACCAGGGGAATATTGGGCCAGATCTTGCCACTTACCCCGCTGAGTCCGAGCATGGGAGTGAAGGCCACCATGGTGGTGAGCACGCCAAAGACCACCACGGTTCCGACCTCGTGGGTACCCTTCCAGCTTGCCTTGAGCGGATGCTCGCCGCGCTGGATGCGCGAGTAGACGTTCTCACCGGTAACAATCGCGTCATCAACCACAATGCCGAGCACCAGGATGAAGGAGAACAATGAGATCATGTTCACCGAAATTCCCAGCATGGGCATCAGCCAGAGACCACCCGCAAAGGATACCGGAATACCCAGCGCCACCAAGCATGCCAGCGAAGGCCGTAGGAACAGGGCCAGGACCAACAGCACCAGGATCAGACCAAAAGTCGCATTCTTGATGAGCAACTCCAAACGTCCCTTCAGGTATTCGCTCTGGTCGTTCCAGATTGCGAGCTCGACTCCTTCCGGCAGCTGCTTGCCGGTATTGGCGATGTAGTCATCGATGAGTTTGACAAGGCGCAGGGTATCTTCCTCCCCGACCCGGAAGACGTTGACGAGCACCGCACGTTTGCCGTCGAAGCGGGTCTGGATGTCAACATCCTCGAAGCCGTCATTGACCAAGGCCACATCCTCCAGACGCACTTCCGAGCCATCCGGCAAGGTTGCCACCTGCAGGGTGCGAAATTCTTCAGCCGTGAAGCGTTTACCAAGGGCACGCAGGATAATTTCGCCACCGGAGGTGCGAATCGATCCCCCCGGTAAGTCAACTGAGCTGCGGCGGACCGCATCGGCCACTTGGGCGTGACTCAGACCAAGCTCGCGCAGCCGGTTTTCGGACACCTCGATAGAGAGCTCGTAGTCACGTATACCCGAGACCGACACCTGCGAGATCTTCGCAGGACCCGCAAAGAGATTGGCAAGGAAGTCACCCACGCCCTCTGGCTTGGGTGCCTGATAGGACTGCAAGTCATCGCGGATCTGCTCGGCCAAGCGGTTGAGTGTCATCTCATCGACATCGTCTTTGGCGGTAATTGCAATCTTGAGCACCGGGCTCTTCACCACCACTTCCTCAATCACCGGCTTTTCTGCCTCCAGGGGGAAGTTATCGATGGCGTCGACCCGACTTTTCACGCTGTCAAGCAGATCGCGCACATCATGGCCGGTTTCAGCCTCAACGGTCACCGTGCCGATGTTCTGCGCGGCTGTGGAGCGAATCCTCTTGATGCCGGTGAGATCGGCAATGGCCTCCTCCACCGGCACATTCACCCCACGCTCGGCCTCAATGGGAGTTGCATTAGGATAGGGAATGGTCACCTGCACCGCGTCGATGGCAAGCTCGGGAAAGATCTCCTTGCGCATCTTGAACCACGCGGAAAAGCCCGCCAACAAAATGGCAAGCATGAGGAAATTGCCAGCCACGTGATTGCGGCTAAACCATTTAACGGCGTTCTTCATTCGTATGCCTTGTCTTCGCTATCCTCGCTGATCGCTTCCACTTTCATACCCGGCATGGGTGCCGCGAGACGAGTCAGTACCAGTCGATCCTCCGGCTCGAATTCCGCGCGCACGACCATCTCATGTTCACTGGCACGCAAAATCGTGATGGGCAAACTTACCAGCTTACCCCCTCGCTCAACCCATACCTGATTACCACCCCGCACTGAGGAGCGCGGCAAGACGACCACATCCTCGAGGGTTTTTCCTGGCACCACGGCTTCGACAAACAGACCCACCGGCGGCAGTTCGCCAGCTTTGTTCGCTTTAACAATCGCCCGGCCATGAGCGGAGAGCGTGCTGCGCTGCACTTCACCATCCACGCGATCGAGCACCGCGGGCCAGGTTTTCTGCTCGCCGCCAACAGCCGCAGTCAGAGTCAACTCGGCTCCCTTGGCATCTTTGATGAAGCCGTAATCCAGCAAGGTGAAGGGCAATTTCACTTCGAGCTCGGTGGTGGAATAAAGCTCGGCAACCGGGGTACCGGGAGCAAGCACCGCCCCCACCTCCACCATGGCCATGCGCACCCGGGCATCAAAGGGCGCGCGTATGGAGCAGCGCTCGACATCCTTTTTCGCGCGCTTGAGTTCCTGCTTTACTGATTCCAAACGCTTTTCGGCCGCCTCCAACTGGGGCTTGCGCAGCGCAAGATCACTGGCCTCACCTCGACCGAGCTTTTCCCAGTCGATGGCAGCCTGCCTGGCCATCGCCTTTTCCTGCTCAAGCACCACCTCTGCCTCGGCCACACTTGAAGCCGCACGCGCAGCAGCCGCCCGGTAGTTGGTGGCATCCAACTCAAGCAACACCTGACCCTTGGCGACCACGGCACCGGCCACCAGCGCATCGGATTTGCTTTCGACGCGCCCATTCACCTCGGCCGCCAACTGCACCTCATGCAAACTGCGAACGGCCCCCTGCGTTTGGATGCGTACCTGGTGGCTGCCACGAACAATGCGTATCACCCTCACCGAATTCACCAACTCGATCTCTTGCTTCTTCTTGGGATCCTGCTTGGTGAGCACCAGCACGATCAACAAGACGCTGGCCACCACCAGAATCATCAAGGCCAGCACGAAGGATTTCACAGCGTGGATGGCCATGATGCGTTGTTGTTCCTGTTGGGAGTCGTCGGCTTTGGGTTCGTCTTCCATGATGATTACTCAGAGTTTGTAGTCGCCACCAAGGGCAAGGTGCAGATTGATACGATTGTCAAGGCGCAGCCGGCGCACGGCGAGCACCTGACTGTCGAGTTCGATACGCCGGCCGGTTGCCTCCAAGAGGGTCAGCACGTCTGTGGTGCCGTTGGTAAATTCGGAGCGCGCCATTTGCTCGGCATCACGGGCCAGTTCAGCCGCACTCTCCAGAGCGGCAGTGCGCGTGGCAAAGAAAGAATCGGCGCCCAGTGCAACTTCCACCTCGCTGAAGCCCTGCAGCACCACCTGCTGCAAATTCGCCAATGCTTCCCGCTCCTCAGCCGAGCGCGCCCTGAGATTGGCCTTCAATCGTCCTCCTTGCAGGATGGGTTGAGCCATCTGTCCGGCAATCGACCAGACACCGAAATCACTGTTCGAGATATCCCCGAGTTGCTCGCTGCTGCGCCCAACGCTGCTGGTTAGACTGAAACTGGGAAAGAAGGCCAAGGCGGCCTGCTTGCGGCGACTACCCGCCGCCGCCATGGCCCGCTCGGCGGCAAGAATGTCCGGGCGGCGCAGAAGTAACTCGGAGGGCAGGCCGGCGGGAGGCATGTTGCGCACAGCAGGCAGACCGGACGCCCCTGTCAGTTTGGCCTCGGGGTAACGACCCAAAAGGACCTCCAACTGGCGCAGGGCCTGGTCGCGCTCGGCACGCCGTCCGGCCAGTGCCGCGCGAGCGGTTTCGACGTCGGTTTGCGCCAGACGCACCTGCGAGGCCGTCGCCTGCATTCCGCCGACTGCGTTTTCAAAACGACCCCGGATGGATTCCGCCGTATCCGCGCGCGATTTGAGCGCCTGGGTCGCCAGTTCGACCTGACCATTGAGCTCGGCAATCAGCAACCAGGACCGCACCACCTGCGCGGCCAGCGAAGCGCGGGCCGCACGGTATTGCTGACCTTGAGCTTCGAGATCGGCGAGTGCGGCGCGCTGACCGGCGCGGATGCGACCCCACAAATCGAGCTCCCAGGAGAGGGAAAGCTGGGCCCCGTAGCTGTTGTTGATGTTGCTAGCGACGCCGCCACCTCCAAAAGGAAAGCCGATGAAATTGCGTTTGTCGCGTGAACCCGTGAGTGCCGCATTGAGTTGGGGGCGCGCCTCAGCCCCTGCAGCCTTGGCCAGCACGGCCACACGCTCGACGCGGGCCGCCGCCGCTTGGAGGTCGCGATTGGACTCATAGGCCTCGGCAACCAGCGCCTTGAGATCGCGGCCCCCAAAGCGCTCGACCCACTTGTCGTCGATGCCCTTGCGGGCCTGAGGCGTGGCGCTCCAGCGACCGGGAACTTTACCGACCTCTTCCATGCGACTGCCCGGCGAGTGAACGCCACAACTCGCGCAGAGCAGAGCCAGTGGCAGGATGAGATACACTTTCAAAACGACCTCCCGGGGTGATGGGCTTGGGAATGGCTGCCCGAGGAGAGGCAACACCAGAAAAAGTAGAGGGCTCACGAGCCATCGCAAGCGGCAATTGGTGCTTCGTTTGGCCTTCGGTGGAGATAGGCAACTTTGGCTAAGCCAGAGAATTGCATGCCCTCAGGGCAAGCTTGCTTCCAATGAGCTGAGACGTCCCCCGTTGACAAGCGCCCCACGACACGCAAACTGGCAGTCGTGAGTGCAGCCCCTTCCATCGGTATTGGCCTTGCCGGTTTCGGCACGGTGGGCTCCGGCGTGTGGAACACCCTGGAGAGCAATGGTGAACTCATCACTAACCGCACCGATGGCAGCACCCGCTTGGAGATCGCGCGCATCCTGGTGCGTGATCTGGCCAAGGCCCGCAACACCACCGGCGAAGTTCCCAGTGAACTCTTCACGACCGACTGGAAGACCCTGATCGAGGATCCTGCAGTCAAGATCGTGGTCGAACTCATTGGCGGCACTACCGATGCCTATGATATTGTGGCCGCCGCCTTGAAGGCAGGAAAGCCTGTGGTAACGGGCAACAAAGCCCTGCTTGCCGAGCGCGGTGCCGAACTCTTCGCCATTTCGCGTGAGACCAAAACCCCGATTCACTTCGAAGCGGCCGTCGCCGGCGGCATCCCCATCATCCGCAGTCTGCAAGACAGCTTCATTGGCAACCACATCCATTCCTTCTCGGGCATCATCAACGGCACCTCCAACTACATCCTCGGCCGCATGACTGACGCCGGCCTTGACTACGAGACGGCGCTGAAGGAAGCCCAGAAACTCGGCTACGCCGAAGCCGATCCGGCTCTGGACGTCAACGGCTGGGATGCCGCCCACAAGGCTCTGCTTCTGGCCACTCTCGCCTATGGCTTCCCCATCGACCCCGCAGAGATCCACGTTTCCGGCATCGAGCAGGTGCGCCCCGCCGACATCAAATTCGCCAAGAACCTCGGCTACGTCGTCAAGCTGCTGGCCATCATCCGCCAGCACAAGGACGGAGCGGTCGAATGCCGGGTGCAACCCTCCTTCATCGCCAAGAGCAATATCCTCGCTTCCGTCCACGACGTCTTCAATGCGGTGGCGGTTCACGGCGACACGGTCGGTGAGTCCCTTTTCTACGGCCGCGGTGCCGGTCAGAACCCCACCGCTTCCTCAGTCGTGGCCGACATTGTCGAAGCCGCCCGTGGCATTGAACTCTCCAATCACCGCGGCTTCCTGCCCTACACCGAAAGCGGCAGCATGCGCCCCGTCAGCGAAACCTCGACCGCCTACTACGTGCGCTTTGACGTCACCGACCGCCCCGGCGTGATCGCCGAAATTGCCCGCGTGCTCGCCGACCACGAAATCGGCATTTCAGGCACCCACTCCCCCGTCAATCCTGACGATCCCGATGCCGATTTTGTGGATGTCGTCTTCCTGCTCCACACTTGCCCTTTCGGCAATCTGCAGCGCGCTCTGGCCGAAGTAGAGAAACTAGATTGCGTGAACAGCGAGCCGGTTGTTTTCAGAATTGAGAGTTTAGGGTAGGTCGCTGACGCCACCGTTCTTCGTTGCCGCCTGAGGCGGATTCCTCGTTCCATAAAAAATGTGGAAATATTATTTTATATGTATATATTTTACATATGATTCGATTAGGAACTGTTGGACAAACACTGAAGCCCGGTCAGTCGGGCACATTGAGATGGCTTGAGCAATACGGGAAAGAACTGATTTTGGTTCGCTACCGCTATGACTCGAATCGCAAAATACGACAGACCACCGTCGAACTCTTGGTTGAGGAAAACCCTTGGATTCCACCTCGTGAGAAAACCGTCCTCGTCGAGGTTCGCTGGGATGAAACCACATTGAGAACTCTCGTGAAAAATTCTGGTGGTGTCTGGATCCCCGAGATCAAACGATGGGAAATCACACAGGAGACCGCCAAACGCCTCGGCCTCCAGAACCGTCTCGACAACTGATTACTAACTCTCTAGATCTCTACATTTAGAGAGCGATCTTTACATCTAGTGAGAAATCTCTAATACTGGAGACCCAGAAAGGTTGCTTAATAACACTGTTGGTCATAAGAAAGAATGAAAACCATGAAAACGATCACAC
>JAURCU010000064.1 GCA_030828305.1 Luteolibacter sp. | reverse complement strand
TGGGTAGGCCCTAATTTATGGCGTCATGATTCTCGGTTTGCTGGAAGCATCAGGATTGATCGAGCGGGGAGGCCCGCTGGTATGGGCCCTGTTGGGCCTGGCCTTCATTGGCTCGGTTTGCATCGTGGAGCGCTTGTTTTATTTCCACCGCGCCCGCATCAATGTCAGCCAGTTGCTTGTCGGGCTCGGAGCCCACATCAAACGCCGGGCCTACGCCGAAGCCCTCCACGAGGCCGCCCGCTCTCCCGGCCCGATTGCCCGGGTTGCTCATGCGGCGCTCTTGCGCCATCACTTGACCCGTTCTGAATTGCGCGAAGTGGTGCAGGAATCTGGACAGCTCGAAGTGCCTGCCATCGAGAAAAACATTCGTGTGATTCTCGCTGTAACCCTGCTGTGCCCTTTGGTCGGCATGCTGGGAACCCTGCTCGGCATGCTGGACACCTTCCAGAAAGTCGGGGAGCAAGGAAGTTTCACCAGCACGGTAGAGATGACCACCGGCATTTACGCTGCCCTGATCACCTCGGTGCTGGGGCTTGGTATTGCCGTTCCGATGTATCTTTTCTACCTCTATTTCGTGGGACGTGCCAAACGCCTGGTATCGCGCATTGAGCGCACCGGCATTGAAATGGTGCACCTGATTGCGGATGCCCGTGCGCAGGCAGTGACTCCCGCCCAATCACCGAGTCCGCCTGCCACGTGAAGTTGGAGCTGTCACTTCCCGAACGCCCCGGTTTGCTGCACGCCATGCCGGTCTTTGACCTGTTCATGTTGCTGTGGATCGTTTTCGTGCTGGGCTCGGCACTCTCGAGCCAGACCGGCGTTGCCGTTGAGATGGCCCGATCCCAATTTGAGCTCGAACGCCACACCAGGAGCCTGGTAGTCACCATTGCGCCGGGCGAGACCGAGCCCCAGCTCTATCTGGGTCGAGATGCCATGAGGTTTGAGGAACTTGAGGGTGCGCTGCGCGAACTCCAGACAGAGGGAGAGGCGGCCAATTCGAGGGTGCTGCTGCGCTCTGACCAATCCGTGCCGGTGGGAGCCCAAAGACGAGTCGAGGAGATGGCTCTGGCCTTGGGCTTCATGGTGGCTGTGCTGGGTGGAGAGCAAGCCGAAGAGCCGGCGCTCGAAGACGCGCCTGCGCCTTTACCCGCGCCTGAAGAGCCGAGCGAGCTATCACCACCTGCCCCCGGGTCCGAACGGGAAACCCAAGCTGAGTAATGCCGAGGCCCAAAAAGCAAGCGTTCAGGCGATCAGAGTGGATCTTCGATTGGAAGCGCTCCAACTCTTCTGCCGTCAGCTTTTGGTCTGCCATCCTGCTGGTTGGCGCACTCTTTGGCTGCGCCATCCTGAGCTTGCGGGTGAAGATGGTGGAGCCGGTCACTCTGGAGGCCCCGCAGGCTCGCGTCATTCATTTGAGTGGTAAGGGTTGGTCGCGCGCGCTCGCCATGGAGGCGAAAGCGCAAGGTCCGTTTCCATCGCGCTTTGAGCCTTCTTCCTGGTCTGGAACCCGGAGCGTGCAATCCGAAATACTTGAGGCTTCGCAGCCGCGTCTGGCAGTTCATCAGCCGCGCCTCCTGCCCTTGCCAGACCCAGGCATTCAGCCACCAGAAATGGCCCGCCGTGCAGAGCCGGTGTTGCCGCAGCGAAGTTTGGAAATCTCCGTGCCGGAATTGACGGCGGCTTTGCAGCTCAGCCCGGTGATCTCTGCAGTCGATGGCATTCGTGCCGACGAGTTGCCCAAAACCCTACCAAAATGGGTGGGGCCGGTGACCGAGGGCCTGGCGGCTCGGTCATGGAAATTCCTTGTTGAGTTGCAGTCCGACGGTCGGGTGCACCAGTTGGTGTCCCTTGCGGGCGGGCAGGAACTGAGCCCACCCGAGCTTGCAGCCTGGCTGCGGGGAGCGGTCTTCGTGAACAAAGCCCGCAAAGAAGGCCGGCGTTGGGTGGCGGTGGCCATTGAATTCCAGAACCAGAATCAAGCTGATGGAACTGACCCTGAGTGATCTGGTGGTGGCCATGGTGCTGGGCTCGATGGGCCTGGTGGTTCTGTTCTGTGCAATCTCGCGCAGCCACCGCCAGCAGTCTTGCGCAAGTGTTTCTTCGCGCACCGTGGTCTGCCGGCTCTGCCTTCATGCCTACCAAGCGCAGGGCCGTGAGGCCTTGAGCGAATGCCCGCAGTGTGGAGCCCGCAACGAACGGGGCTATCACAAGGCGCCGCGTTGAAGCCCAACAGGAAGCTTTGCCAACATCGCCAAGGATGAAGGCTTGCGCGGGGTCGTGGTCGGGCCCTAATCTCGCATCCATCATTATGAATGAGCGCCGCGTCGTCATCACCGGAATTGGTTGCATTTCTCCCCTCGGCAACGATTTGGCTACCACTTGGGAGGGTCTGAAGAATGGCAAGAGCGGAATTAGCCGCATTACCAGCATCGATCCTGAGGCCTTCGACTGCAAGATTGCCGGCGAGGTCAAGGACTTCGAGCCCGATCAGTATTTCAATATTGCCAAGGATGCTCGTCGGGCGGACCGCTACGTCCAACTGGCAGTGGCGGCCTCCAAGATGTGCATGAACGATTCCGGCCTCGACACCCAAGGCATCGACCCGCGCCGCTACGGCGTTATGGTCGGCAGCGGCATCGGTGGGCTGGCAACCCTCGAGAAGGAGCATTCTACTTACATGACCCGTGGTCCCAAGCGGGTCTCTCCTTTCACCATTCCGATGATGATCTCCAACATCGCGAGCGGCATCATCTCCATGGAACATGGCCTCAAGGGCCCCAACATGGTGATTGTGACCGCCTGTGCGACCTCCAACCACAACATTGGTGAGGCTTGGCGAATGATCAAATTCGGCGACGCCGATGGTTTCCTTTGCGGTGGCGCTGAATCCACCATCCTTCCCATGGGTCTCAGCGGCTTTGGCAGCATGAAAGCGCTCAGCACCCGTAACGACGAACCGGAGCGCGCCTCTCGTCCCTTCGACAAGGATCGTGACGGATTTGTGATGGGTGAGGGTGCCGGCGTGATCATGATCGAGGAACTCGAGACCGCCAAAGCGCGCGGCGCCACCATCTACGGCGAATTGCTCGGCTACGGTGTCAGTGCTGACGCCTACCACCTGAGCGCGCCCTCTCCGGATGGATCCGGTCCGGCCCATGCCATCGAAATGGCCCTCAAGCACGGCGCTAAGAATCCCGAGGAGGTCCAATACCTCAATGCCCATGCCACCTCCACCGGCTTGGGTGATATTGCCGAGACCAAAGCCATCAAGCGCGCCTTTGGTGATCATGCCAACAATGGCCTGATGGTCAGCTCAACCAAGTCGATGACCGGCCACATGCTGGGTGCCGCAGGCGGCATGGAACTCATTGCCTGCGTAATGGGTATCCGGGACGGCGTGGTTCCGCCTACCATCAACATCGACAACCAAGATCCCGAATGCGATCTGGACTGCGTGCCGAACACCGCCCGCGAAGTGCCCATCAAGCTGGCGCTGAGCAACAGCTTTGGCTTTGGTGGCCACAATGCCTCGGTGCTGGTGGGTAAGTTCGAATCTTGAATTCTCTCCAACGAAAAGCGGTCACTCCTCCCGGAGTGACCGCTTTTTTATGGGTTTAAGGTGAGCTCAGATTATTCGCCGAAGTCGGCAGCATCAGAATTCTCAGACTTTTTCTTGTTGGGCTTGGCCTTTTTCTCAGGCTTCGGCTTGTTGGCTTTTTCGGCCTTCTTGTCTTTGTTCCAGACGGCCTTCTCTTCCTGGCTGAGTTTGCCGTCCTTGTTGGTGTCATACTTTTCAAGGATGGCGGGATCTAGAGGCTTGGGTTCCTTCTTGGCCTTTTTCTCGGGTTTGGGTCGGTCCTTGATCCATGCGGCCTTCTCTTCCTTGCTGAGTTTGCCGTCCCTGTCCGCGTCGTATTTTTCGAGGATTTCGGGGGCGGGGCCTTTCTTGGGCTTTTGTTTGGCCTCTTCGGCTTGGGCGAGGCCTGCGAATGCGAACATTCCGGCGACAACAATCAACGATGTAGTTTTCATTGGATGGGTGCGGGGTCGGATGACCCGGCGATCCATCTGAAACGCCGCAATTCCATGAAAGTTGCTGGGAGCATGCATTTTTTTTTCAAAGACTTCCTGGGCTCTATGGGGCTGCCGCTGGCTGATGGCCTCCCGAATGGCATGCGTGGATTGACATCGAGTGGTTTCCAAATGGCCTTGTCGGAAAGGGGTGGTTTAAATGTTGCGCTCTTTTGTCGCTACCCAAAAGACGTGGCTTCAGGCGCAAGCACCCAATTTATGGGTTGTTCTTTAGCGGTGCATGATCTTCCACCCCCTCATCACGCCTTGAACCCATCCGTTTTTACCTCGGACTTTTCGGCAATTTCAGATGAAAAACAGACTGCATACTTGAGTCGCTCCGCTCCCAAGCTTTGTATATCCACAGCCTGGTGATTCGTGCCAGGAGTGAGTGTGTCCCCAGCCCCCATGGAGAATCCCGATTACATTTATCCCGCCACTATTGCCTTCGCCGACACCGACGCCAGCGGTTGGATGCACTTTCCGACCATCTTTCGTCACATCGAAGCGGCCGAGCACGCCTGCCTGAAGCAGCGGGGGGTGCTGGTCTTTGACCGCGCCGAGGGAGGCTGGCCCCGGGTCAATCTCAACACCGACTTCCGCAAGCCGCTCTTGGCCGGAGATGTCATCGAAGTGCAGCTGCGCATCGCTAAGCTCGGGGCCTCCTCCATGATCTGGGAATTCGAGGTAATCAATGCGGTGGGCGAAGTTGCGATCAGCGGCAGCATGACCAACGTGCGGGTGGACGCCACCGGCAAGACGCAGGCGATTTCCGAGCAAGAGAGAAAGGCGCTCTCATGAGTGAAACATCCCAAACGGGCGGTCGCGTGATTTTGGTGCCCACGCCTATCGGCAACTTGGGCGACATCACCCGGCGCGCCATCGAGGTGCTGAGTGAAGCTGATCAGATTGCTTGCGAAGACACGCGCCACTCCAAGCCCCTGCTCAGTCATCTGGAGATTTCCAAGCCGCTTATCTCCATGCACGAGCACAATGAGGCCAAGCGTGCTGGTGAAATTGTGGAGATGGTCAAGGCCGGCCAAACCATTGCCGTGATCACCGACGCCGGCATGCCCGGCATTTCCGATCCGGGTTATCGTCTGGTTCAGGCTTGCTTGGAAGAAGGTGTGGATCTCGAAGTCCTGCCCGGCCCCTCGGCGGTGATTACCGCGCTCATCGGCTCCGGCTTTCCCTGTCATGTCTTCCGTTTCGGCGGCTTCCTCTCTGTTAAGTCGGGCAAGCGGCGTGGCGCTTTGGAGCAGGTGTTTGCCAGTGGCGAAACCGGCATCTTCTTTGAGTCGCCCCACCGCATCGCTTCGACCCTCAAGATTCTTGCCGAGATCAAGCCCGACGCGCGCACCTGCGTGGCGCGGGAATTGACCAAGAAATTCGAGACCTTCCACCGTGGCACGGCTGCCGAGCTCCATGCCGAATTCGAGGGCAAGAAGGCCAAAGGCGAGATTGTTCTCCTGGTTGACGGCAGCAATTGACGCATTGTGCAGGATGGGTGTCTGTGTCAGCTTTGGACAGTGAGGGGTTTTGGAAATTTCATGGGCAATGGCCTGCTGTGGTGCATGCTGGCCGCATGCACTTCCACGCCGAGCTGGGAGCTTCAATCCAACCCCAATGTGGAGGGAGAAACCTTTGGCTACCGCAAATGGCTCGATCCGGATCAGGATCCAGATGTGGTGCTCATCGGCATCCACGGTTTTTGCGGTGCCTCCATGGATTACAACAATCTCGGCAAGCACTTGCTCAAGCATCAGCCCGAGACTGCGCTTTATGCTTACGAGTTGCGCGGGCAGGGCAGTGACCCTATTCGCGAGCGCCGCGGTGACATCGGGCGCGCTGAGGATTGGTATGTCGATCTGGGTGCTTTTACCCAACTTGTGCGCCAGCGGCATCCGCGCGCCAAGGTGGTGTGGTATGGTGAGAGCATGGGTGCCTTGATCGCCACCCATGCCTACTGCGAATCCACGGCGGGTAAGCATCTCATTGACGGTATGGTGCTGTCTTCGGCCATTGTCCGCTTTCGCGATGACATTGCCGACTGGGTGCCTGTTCTGGTCTGTGTTGCTGCTCACGCCCTGCCTGAACAACGCATTACCTTGGAAACCCTGATGCAGGGTGAGGACGTGCAGATGACCCAGAGAGCCAGCCACAAGGGCCAAGCTGGCAAGAACCCGTGGCACGTCGACGAATACACCCTGCGCCTGATCGGCAACCTAACGCGCCTGATCGCTGGCATGAACGACTGCGCCAAGCAACTCGATTTGCCCTTGCTGGTGCTCCACGGCGGGCACGACGAACTCAACAAGGATGCCGACATCAGGGGTTTTCTGGCCCGCCTACCCAAGGGGGCTGATGCCACCTACCATCACTACGATGGTGCTTACCACCTGTTGATGCATGACCGGCTGAAGAAAAGGGTGTTTCAAGACGTGATGGAGTGGCTTGATGACCTGCGATCGTCCGAATAGTCCCGATTTCGAGATTTTTGACCATCCTAGGCCCGATTCGACTTGACCCGCGGGCTTCTCAAGGCATTCTTCGCGCCCCCGCAACCCCATTCCCTTTCCAAGTCATGTCACGAGTTTGCAGCATCAGAGGATCCAAAGTCCGCGTCGGTGGTAAGATTCACCGCTCCGGTTTGGCCAAAAAGAAGGGCGGCATCGGTCGTCACGTCACCAAAGTCGTGAAGCGCACCGTTTCTCCCAACCTCCAGAACAAGCGCATCTGGGTGCCCGAACTAGGCCGCTTCGTGCGTGTCAAGATTTCGGCTCGTGCCCTCAAGACCATCAACAAGAACGGTGCTTACAAGACCCTGAAGGAAGCCGGCCTCATCTAAGGGCTTGCCTCAACCATTTTTTGAATAACCCGATGGAGTGATCCATCGGGTTATTTTGTGGCCGCGGTGGCGGTACCGACTTTCTTGTGGACGCGTGGCGTGGTGGTCGGAGGTCGCGGGGATGGATTGAGGTGAAGCTCGCTGTCCATCATCCCAGTTGCTCGATGATATCCTCCAGCGGATAGCTCCAGATCTCCGCCAGGGTTGGATGATACCAATGCACCTTGAGCAGTTCCTCGGCGGTTGCACCCAAGGTTACGCCAACAGCAAGCGCATGGATGAGCTCACCCGCATCCTTGGACACGCATTCGGCTCCAATGACCACTCCATTTGACTTGTCGGCAATCACTTTCACATAGCCAAGCTTGGCCTCCATCAGAATGGACTTGCCATGATCGTCGAAGGGGTAGTCGGCGACGACCACTTCCATGCCGCGCGCCTTCGCTTGTTTTTCACTGATGCCGACGGTGCCGATTTGCGGATCGGTGAAAACCACGCCCAGCAAATGATCGTAGTTGACGGCTTTGGCTTCGCGGCTCGTGGCATGGCGAGCGCCAATCTCGCCCTGCATGACGGCGATGTGGACAATTTCATGCGGGCCGCAGCAGTCGCCACTCGCGTAAATGGCTGGGTTGGAAGTCTGCTGCATGTCGTTGCAAACGATGCGGCCTTTCTCGGTGTCCACGCCGGCGGCTTCGAGTCCCAAGTGCTGGGTGTTTGGACGCCGGCCCATGGCATTGAGAAGGTGGGGCGCGCTGACCTCGTGGATTTTGCCGCCCTCTTCAAAGACGACCGTGAAGTTGCCATCTGTATGGTCGACTTTCTGGAGCGCGGTGCCGATGTGGAGCTGGATGCCCTCGGCACGGAAGGCCTGCTCGATGACCCGGGATGCCTCTGCGGGCAGTTCCTTGAGGAGATGCTCGCTGCGCTGGATTTGCACCACCTCGCTGCCGATGCGGCGCAGGAATTGGGCGAGTTCGCAGGCGACGATGCCGCCACCGAGCACGATCACCCTCTCCGGTTTGAAATCGAGATCAAGCACCTCATCACTGGTCCAGCAGGGCACTTCTGCGAGGCCGGTAACAGGAGGAGTGGCGACGACCGAACCGGTCGCAATCATGAATCGGTCAGCTGTGAGGCTGGTGCCGTCGTTCAACTCGATGGTGTTTTTATCCACAAAGCGCGCCGTGTTGCGAAAGAGCGTGAAGCGCTCGCTCTCGAGTTGCTCCCGGCGGTAATCGGAAAACTCCTTGATGACTTCGAGCTTTCGCTTGCCGAGTGCCTTCATGTCGGCGGAGGCCGAGGCAATGTCCAAACCGAAGTCTGCGCCTTTTTGCGCGAGGTGTAAGATCTCGGCGGAGTAGATCAGGGTCTTGGAGGGCATGCAGCCGCGTAGGATGCACAAACCGCCGAGTTCGTTTGCGCCATCAACGATGGCCACGCGCTCCTTCACCTCACGGGCCGTGCGTGCCGCCGCGTAACCGCCGCTGCCGCCGCCGATAACGATGAAGTCGAAGTGTTGGGGTGGGTCTGGTGTCACTTTGAAAACAGGTCAGGAATTCCAGTAAAAGCCCCCATGAGCAACATGGCCAATGCCGCAAGTCCGAGGATGAGAGTAACAAGCAGGATGATCATGGCGATGCGAAACATGCAGCCTTGCTTCTGCTCGGGCGGGTACTCGTTCGAGATTTCTATGTGACTGAGATTGCAGTCGAATTCCTTCATCGGGGCATGTTTTGAAACAACAGCCTCGTCAATTTTGTGCCTCAGATGCCTCAGGCCGTCAGCATTTCCTTTGATATAGGGATGGCCATTTGAATCATGCTCAACCCGAACCCATGGATTATCTTGGTTCATAGAATTTTTTGCTCACTCCACCACACAAGGCATCAAGACACCCTCACTCATGCCGTGGATCTTCTTCTTGTCGGCGGGCACGAGGGTGGCGAGGCAGCCGGCGAATTCGGTTTTGCCCTTCTGATCAGTGAAGTAGTAGGGGCATAGGCGCACGCGGCCCTTCATCATTTCAATGCTGCCATCCTCGCGGTAAACGGGATGCTCGACGAGCTTACCCTCCTCGAATTCCTGCATCAGCCATGGTTGTTCGTTGGACTGCTCCAGAGCCTGTTGGATTTGCTCCGCCCATTGCTTTTGCGGCATGTCGTGGCCGATAAAGACTCCGCGTGAGCCCCAGGCGGTTTCGTGGAAGCCGGAAATTTTGAGCACAAGTTGGCGTTGCTTCTGGCTGAATGCAGCGACTTCTTGCCAGCTATGAGCCTCGATTTGGGGCAGTGCCGCGTGGGGAGGCAGGGGAGTCGGGTCAAGCACCCAGCCGAAGGGCACAATGTCCTGAATGCGCTTGAGATGGTTGCCGCGTAGGCTCTCGGACCAAATACGCCGCAGGGCGGGCGACCACAGCAGGGCCAACCACAGCTTGTCCTCAAGGTGGGCCTTGAAGGGCGGGGTGATGTGGATCTTGCCCTCGGCGGCAGCCTCGGCGAGGTGGCGGCTCTCAGGAATGGACTCCCAGTCGAAGAGCTCGAAAAAACGGTAGAGTTGATCGCTGTCACCCATCTGGAACTGCTCGGCGGCAACGACCTCATAGTTTGCGCCCAATTGCTCGCAGAGCCACTGCATCTCGGGGCGGTAGTCGGCGGCCTCGTCACTCACGAGTATTTGCCCGCCCTTCGGCAGCAGGCCGCGAAAGCCCTCGATCATGCCCTCGGAGCCACCCAGCACATCATAGCCGACCTCGCTGTAGATGCGGCTTAGCCAGGCCGTGGTGCCGATGCCACCGGGTACGCTGTCGAGTTCGGTAAGGGCAAAGCCCTTGTCAGTGAGAATGAGATCGGGGCGGATGACTTGGGGAAAATACTCGGCGCTGCCCTGCTCGCGCTGCAGATCGACCAACCAAGAGGGTTTTCCCTCGTCGAGCAACTCGGCCAACCAGCTGTCGATGCTGCCGGCTGCACTGCGCCGATACATGGAATCGCAGGTCTGTTGGAAGCGGGCCAGCGGATGGCCGAGAGACTTTATGAAGCGCGCCTGCGCCTTGGTCAGAACCAGGGGCTGGGGCGACCATCGCCAGGAGCCCCCGCCAAACAGGCCGCCTGACGGTAGGCGCTGGCGTAGGTCTTCCAAGCTCAGTTGCATGGCCACGAATTTGACCGAAGCCGCGATTTTGCCAAGAACCTATCGCGCTCAGCGGGCGTCCTCTTTAGGTTGCTCAGTGGGCTTTGTGGCCGGTTTTTGATTGGCGCCACGTCGGCGGCGAACGGGCAGGTGCCTGGGCAGGACCATGGAGAGCATATACACCAGGGGATAGGCAATGATGGCGCCAATCACGGCAAAGGAAATCATGCCCAGGAGAAAACTGGCTGAGTTGACGGTGCCAATATCATTGATGGTGATCAGATCGCGTGTCAGGAAGCGAGGCATCTGAACTCCCAGGTCCTCGCGCATCCAGTCGCCGGTTTTGCATTGGGCCCAGATCAGCGGCCCGGTGCTCAGTGGGTTGGATATCCAACAAAAAGCCATGGCCAAAGGAATGTTGGCCCTGGCCCTCATGGCAACCAGAGCCGCTGCCAGCATCTGGAATGGCAAGGGTATGAGCATCGCAAAAAAGACCCCGATGGTAACCCCGTTGGCCGCTGTGTCGCGGCAGGGAATCCACAAATCACGCTGCGTGACCGGCTGAGTGGCAACTCTCCACCAGGCCCAGCGTATGAGACGGGGGTGCCTCAGGGAGCGCAGGGCGTTGCGAACGAGTCTGAGGTAATGCTTGCTCATTGGGGAGGTCGGGGCGGGAAGGATCCCCCCGATCTGATACCACCGCAACCGCAAAACCCTTGCAGCCTTTGGCCATGATCCGCACATTCATTGCCACCCTATGGAAGCGTGGCAAGCATTCATCCTCGGTATCATCGAGGGCATCACCGAATACCTCCCGGTCAGTTCGACCGGCCACCTCCTTGTCGCCCAGCATGTCATGGGCATCGGAACGGCAAACGCCAGCGACAAGGCGGCTGCCGATGCCTTTGCCATCTGCATTCAGGGCGGAGCGATCCTCGCGGTGATCGGCCTCTACTGGAAGCATGTCTTGCAGATGATTCGCGGCGTGCTCGGCCAAGACGAGGCAGGCTTCAGGTTGGTGACAAACATCCTGGTCGGCTTCCTGCCCGCGGTGGTCATTGGCCTGCTCTTCAACGACTGGATCGAGGCCAGACTCTTCGGCATGTGGCCCATCATCATGGCCTGGATTTTGGGTGGTGTGTTGATTCTCATCTTCAGTACACGGGCCCGCAACAGGTCGCAGGGCAGCGTAAAAAAGGGTGTCGATCTGATTGAGATGAGTTGGAAGATGGCACTTCTCATCGGGCTTCTGCAATGTGTGGCGATGTGGCCGGGCACCAGCCGCAGCCTCATGACCATCGCCGGTGGTTTGCTGGTTGGCTTGAGTGTGCGCTCGGCCATCGAATTTTCATTTCTGCTCGGCGTGCTGACCCTGACGGCGGCCACCGTGAAGAAGGCACTTTGGAAAGTATCCGGCGTCGGAGCCGACTACGATGTCTGGTTTGGCGGCGCCAAGTTGATGTGGGACTCCTATGGTTTTGCGCCACTCTTTATCGGTGTGGCCGCTGCGACCATTTCTGCGGTGCTTGCCGTGAAGTGGCTCGTCCGTTATCTCCAGCGCCACGGCATGCGCCCCTTTGGTTATTACCGCATTGCGATTGGTGTGGGCATGGCAGGATTGATGCTGAGCGGTTTGCTGGAGCTCTAGATGGGTGGATTTCAGGAATTTGGATACTGGCATTCATTCAGGCACATCCCGGGGCTCTGTCTGGGACGCATGGTATTTACCGCCGTCTCTTGGCTGTCGAAGAGGTGTGGCGCCGCATCTGCGACGGGGATTGAGCGGGCTCACCTCGCCCACGACCCGATGATGCCATGCGGTGATAGCCGAAGAATCGTCCGCTAGGCCGCTTTGAATCAGAAACAACCCTGACAAAAGAGTAAAAATTGGAGCGCGCTGCCCCGTCGAATAGGCAGCAAAATCATCTAGCACGATGTCTTCAATATCGGTGAGGCCTTAGTCTCTGCCTTGGTAACGAGAGGTCAATTTGCTGTGATTGATTTCGCGCGAGTGGAGAATTTTCACGGTGAGGTCGTTGCCATGTATCGTGCCCGGTGTCCAATCTCCGCTTTTTCCTTTCTCAAGCGGGGCCATGGGGCTATGGCATTTAGAGGGCGGCAAGCAAATTCCCAGCACCTTATGAAATCCAAGTCATTACTACTGCTTCTCTATTTGAGCGTTGGCATGAGTTGCGGCCACGCGGCTATCAATGTATCATCGACGGATTCATTCAGTGCGACCAATGAGGGTTGGACGATTGGTGGGGCTGGCGTCCAACCGACACAGAATTTGGGAGCGAGTTATCCCGGCCAAACGGGGTATCTGAGTCACTTCTCGGATGAGACGGGAAGCAATTCAAAGTGGCTGATGTTCAACAATCAACCGGATTGGACGGGTGATTACAACTCAGCCGGGGTTACGGGCATACGATTCTGGGTAAATGCGGACGAGTCGAATCAATCATCACTTGATCTAAGGGTTGGCTTCAACGGTCCTGGAGGCTTTTTCATATCGGATTCGCAGGCATTGACGGTAGCTGATGGCTGGGTCGAGATGTTTTACTCGCTCGACGTTGGTAATTTCACTCATGTGACAGCTTCTGGCGGTAGTGGTGATTTGGCCACCACTCTATCCGGGGTAAGCAATTTTCAAATCGTTGAAATAACTGGCAACACTTTCTCATTTTCCAGCAATATGAATGGCTTTGTTCGGGGTGATGCCAGCGTTACGGTTTTGCAGTTCGATGACATTTCGGCAGTGCCCGAGCCTTCCAGTTTCCTCTTTTTGGCTTGCGGCTTTGGGTGCCTTATCTTCAGGCGCCGCTAGATTTTGCGCGCGAGGTTTGCGAGAACTGGTCGGGCCGAAGAGTTGGTTTGGATGCAGCAAAAAGCATCAGAGCATGAAGAGGAGACGATACACAGCCCATGGAAAGATTCATGTCTTAAGAGAAGCATGCCCAGGTAGCAGCTCCTTTCAGAATATCCGCCGAGACCGCATGATCAGCGCCCTTGGGGGCCCGTCAGATCATGGGCAGGCTCATCGATGAGCATGGAGCCCTTGATGGCCTCTGCTGTGACAACTCCGCCCAGTTCATCGAAAAAGAGCTTCGCGGATGGCTTTGCAATAACCAACTCAGGACCTTCCGCATTGAAAAACACCCCGCCAACCGCTCAACCACGGTCACGTTGCCCTCGATCACATCTTGACCGACATCCCAAGCGCCCAGAACGAATCAATCGCTTTACATTGATATTCAACGAGTTATTTTTCCATTGCTGGCGCCGGCGCAATTTTTTGTATCGCGCGATACAATAATATTGACGCACCCTTCATTTTTAAAAAAATAACGAGATTATTGACTTCCCCCAATCAATTATACCCCCCAGCTATCATGAGATCTTACTCTCGATCCCCCCTGTCACTATTCCCCCTGTTGCTCGCCCTTTCGTCAGGCGTCCAGATGCATGCACAAGACGGAACTTGGAGCAGCAACGGCAATGGCAACTGGAGTGACACTACCAAATGGGATGGCGGCATTGTTGCGGACGGTGCTGACTCCACCGCTAATTTCACACTGGAGTTTACTGGCAATCGAACGATTACGGTTGATACCGCCAGGACCATCGGGGGCATTGTTTACTCTGATACGACTCCAGATCGTGATTTAACCATTTCAGGAGGCAACACCCTCACCTTGGACGTGACCACTGGTTCGCCAATCATCAACGTCACGGGGCGTCAGGTCACCATCAGTAGTGTGATCGGTGGTTCAGACGGCTTCACCAAGGCCGGAGATGGAAAACTGGTGTTAACAGCCACCCAAACCTACACGGGCAACACAATTATCTCCGGTGGCACGGTCCGCTTCGGTACCGGTTGGTCCAACACCTGGACCGGAAAATCTTTGTCGGCCTCCTCCAACTTGGAAATCAACAACGGTATCGTAGAAGCTTACTACTACTTGACCCGTGACTTGGG
>JAURCU010000063.1 GCA_030828305.1 Luteolibacter sp. | reverse complement strand
ATCATCCCGTCGAGCAGCGAATAGGCTGTGTGGAGATGGAGGTGGACGAAGGAGTTGGACATGGGGACGGATGTCCTGCGGATCAGGACGCGTCAGCCTAGGGGGAGCTGCGGGGGAGGGCAAGTCGTGGAGGCCCAACTTGCCTGTTTTTTAACCGGTGCAATTCGGTAGGTGCCTTATTGCACCACCCGCCGACCGTATTGCATCCAACGGTAAGCGATAATCCAGGACAGGAACACCAGAGGGTAGGCAAAGAACAGGCCGACGCAGAGCGCGAGCAGGCCAGCAAGCACGATGCCGATATTGGCCAATGCCAGCACGAAGAGATTGCCACGGTTCTTGGTAGTCAGTTGGGATGCGTAGCTGAGAGAGTCAAACACGCCCATCTTGCGATCCACAATGGCGTTCATGTAAGGGCCGAAGCGCAAGGCAAGGTAAATGCCGGGAACAATGAGCAACAGGCAGCCCACGAGCACCATCAGGCCAAAGAGCAGGGAAGCGAGAAAGCCGCTAACAAGATGCGGGCCACCACTGAAAAGCTGGCCAATGGTGAACTCCTTGCCGTCGACGATGTTGAGGCCAATGCGCACCATGCCCAGACTGAGGAAGATGGAGAGCACGTTACTGACAAGCAGGTTGATCAGGCTTGGGTTCTCCTGGGTGGTGGTCTGGCCGAAAATTTCCACGGTTTCGCTACCTCCCATGCCGGTGGCGGCATCAATGGCGCCCAAGGCAACATCGATGGCGATGCTGACCACGATATAGACCACCAACACGCCGAGCAGCGGCAGGAATTTGTCCTTGGTCAGTTGGAATGCTTTGCCAATGCATGCACCGACATCAATGGGCTCGCTGCCCGGCTCGATTTCCAGCATTTCCCCGGTGCTTTGCTCTGCGGAGCCGGGGGCCACGGTAGGACCAGCTTCGATGGAGCGTGAAAAGATTCCATCGACTTCGCTTGAGGGGACCCAGTCGGTCATCGAGGCATTCCAGACCATGTCTTGAGGCTTTAGCTCTCCTTTGGCAGCCAAGTCGCGCAGGGTCTCCAGATTGACGGGCCCCTGTTGTAGGCCGTCGCGTGTGTAATACCATTCTTCCATAGGCATGCAGCTTGATAGGATCTGGCGGTCAGGCCAAGAGAGAAGCGCGCTGAAACGTGCTAAAATCGCGCTTGGAAGCGCGGCTGGCTGGGGGCATCTTCGCTGACATGAAGGACGCCACCATTGATTTGCTCCAGCAACTTACCGAAGCCCAGGGAATACCTGCCCACGAGGAAGAGGTCCGTGAGATTTTCCTCAGGGAGCTTGAGGGCAAGGGGACGTTCTCAAGCGACAAGCTGGGTTCAGTATTTTGCGAGGGCAGCGGTGAGGGCCCGCGTGTTCTGGTCGCCGGCCACATGGATGAGATCGGCTTTCTGGTGCAGAATATCACCGCCGAAGGTTTTCTCGAGTTGGTTCCCGTCGGTGGCTGGTGGACCCATACTCTGCTCAGCCAGCGTCTGCAGGTGAAGACCCGCGAGGGTCGTAAAATTCTCGGCGTGGTGGCCTCCAAGCCACCGCATCAACTCTCGGAAGCCCAGCGTCAACAGGTCATGGCCATCGAAAATCTCTATCTGGATGTGGGTGTGGACCATCGGGCTCAGATCACCGACGAGCTCGGCATCCGCATCGGTGATCCGGTCGCTCCCATCACGGAGTTCACCAAGATGGACATTGAGGGGCGCTTCATGGCCAAGGCCTTCGACAACCGCGTCGGCATGGCGGCGACAATCCAGGCGGGTCAGGGTCTGCTCGGTGAGAAGCTGCCCAACCGCTTGATCGTCGGTGGTACGGTGCAAGAGGAACTCGGCTTGCGCGGTGCGAAGACCGCTGCGGTGCATGTTAAGCCCGATGTTGCCATCGTGCTGGAAGGACCACCCGCTGACGACACGCCCGGCATGCCGCGTTCGGCCAGCCAAGGTCGCTTGGGGGGTGGGGTGCAGATCCGGATGTTTGATCCCACTCATGTCACCAATCCCGGGCTGGCGCGCTTTAGCATTGAGATCGCCGAGCGCGAGGGTATCCCGCATCAGGTCACCGTGCGCCGTTCCGGTGGCACCGACGCCGGCTCTTTCCATCTTGCCAACGAGGGCATAGCCTCGGTGGTGATCGGGGTTCCAGCCCGCTACATCCATTCGCACAACGCAATCATCGATATCGAGGATTACATGAATGCGGTCCGCTTGGTGAAAGCGATGGTCAGGGCGCTGGATGCGGATATGGTTTCGCGTTTCATTAAATATATATAATTTTTATATACAAATGATCAAATTGCGTGTGGATTGAGTCCATGAAGACATGGATCTGCACGCTTGCTGTGTTCGTGGTGGTGCCTGCCGTGAAGGGGGAGCTGCCTCATATCGATGCTGGTGAGAATCGCGGTTGTTTCGCGATACACGAGAGCTCCCGCTACGATTTCCAGATGAAGCATACTGGGGAAATGACTGTCATTCCCAAGCGGCGCAAGTTAGGGCCCGTGGCCGTCGCAAACCGCATCAGGATCGAGTATGGTATCGAGGAGCTGCAGCCGGACGGCAGTGCGGTTTTCAAGAAAACACTCGATGGATCACTTGCCAGCACGGAAAAGGCCAGCGACGATTTTAGCAGGATGACCTTCCAGGCAAGGACTACCGGTGAGGCCGTCTACGAAGTGATCATTGAACAATCGCGCAATGTGATCTCGCTTGGTGGGAGGGTTGTCGATGCGGGAGAGCTCGACGAGAGCCACTTGCGTTTCGCGCTGCGCATTGTGGTGCCCAATGTGTATCGCAACGTCCAGTTTAAGGGAGACAAGGACCTCCGTGCCTACGAGAAGAAGACCCGTAGCGACTACCTGCGTTTGGTTCGCATCGATGGTTCCAGGCAAAATCTCGACAATGACCACGTCAAAGCTGTCGATGGGCCGAACCTAACAGGTTCTGGCATCGAAGAAATCGAAACGAGATTCAGCTACTACGAGGGCCGCCGCTTCTTTTTCAAGGCCGACAAGGGCTCAGGCATGGCGATATCACAAGGGCGATCAGCCGGGCCCTGGTTTGAGGGCTTCACCGTCAACTGGCATACCGACACCACCACGGGTCCAGTAGGCAAGTCGCGACTGCATCTCTCGGTGAGGTGAGTTGATGATTGCTTGCGGGTTGTGTTTATGACCATTCAAGATCGGTCGGATATCGGGGCCCTCAAACCCTGATACATCAGGCTTTTCATGCTGGTCAGCCATGTCTCTGTGATTAGTTTGGAATATGGCTAAAAAGAAGAAGTCCCTGATCCGCCGCTTGGCCCTGTTTGTGGTGGGTATTCTTTTGCTGACATTGGTATCGGTATTTCTGATCGGCTTCATCTGGGCGGGCCCCTTGATTGAGAAAGCTCTTCGGGTCTATGGTCCCGAGGCCTTCGGTGCCGAGGTCAAGGTGGAGGATGTTTCGCTGGGCCTGCTCGGTGGCTCTGCCGAGCTTGATGGGCTGGTAATAGGCAATCCCGAGGGCTACAATGAGCCGGTGGCCATTGATGCGCAGGAAATCAAAATCCGGCTGAGCCTGCGCTCGCTCTTCACAGATACCGTAGTGATCGAGGATATCCTGATCAGCTCTCCGGTGATCACCTACGAAAAGAAAGGGTCAATGACCAACATCAAGCAGCTACAGCTCAATGCCACGACTTGGGCCGAGTCGCTCAGTGACAAGGAGAGAGAAGCGGAGAGCGACGAGCCCTCGACCAAGGTCGTGATAAGGCGTTTCCGCATCGAGAATGGTACCTTGCGCGTCAAGTTGGCTCATTTGCCAGCGGTTCCGATCAAGTTGGCCGACATCGAGCGAACCGACATTGGTGGAGAGGCGTCAGATGCCCAGAACTTCGGTCATGCTGCCAAGGATATTCTGGCATCGCTCCAACTGAATGCCTCGGATGCGGTGGAAAATGCCGATGAGGCCATCGAGCATGCGGCCAAGGAGGCGCTCAAGCGTGGCAAGGATATGGGTAAGGATGTTCTCAAGGCTGGTGAGAAGGCGCTTGATGATGCGGGTGGCAAACTCAAGGGACTATTCGGGCAGTGAATTGCCCGAGGGTATTGGAAAATAAGATGATGGGATATTAGGGATAGGGTTGCGGCCTGTTTTTCGCAGTGCGCCAATGCCATGACCCAATATGCCATTGTCCGGGTCGGCCTTTGTTGTGCCATCCCTCAGCTTGCCGTATTGCATCTAACCATCTACCCTTCGCCAATATGATTGGAGAACCCGTGGATGTGGAGCCTACCAAGCGCGATTGGCTGGGTTACTGGAGCATGATCGTCCAGCAGACTCAGAACGCCTTCAACGACAAGATGGCTCAGTTCATTCTGATCCCACTGGCGGGGGCTGTGGGCTTCCTGATTCCGGTCTGGCCGGGAGTGGGAGTGGGGCTGGAGAGTATTGCGGGCATCATGATTTCTCTGCCCTTCGTCCTTTTTGCGCCCATTGCTGGCTGGCTTAGCGACCGCTTCTCCAAGCGTCACGTGATGATTGGCGCTGCTTGCGCGCAGATCGGTATTCTCGCATGGATCAGTCTCTCGGTGTGGATGGGCAACATGTGGATGGCCTTGCTGGGCTTCTTCGGTCTCGCCGTCCAGTCAGCTTTCTTCAGTCCGGCCAAGATGGGCATCAACAAGGAGTTGGTGGGCTCCAAGCATCTCGGCTTTGCCGCCAGCACCCAGCAGATGGCAGCGATGCTTGCCATTCTTGTGGGTCAGATTGTGGCGGGGAAATGGTTTGATGGCCGCTGGGAGGCCCTGGGAGGTGGCAGCGAACAGGCATGGAAAGCCGGGTTGGCCCCCTTGGTCATCCTCATGATAACAGCCATTCCTGCTGTGTTTTTGGCTTGGATCATTCCGCGTGTCCCTGCTCTAGGGAGTGTAAAGTTCAGTAAACAGCTCGCGACCAGTCATTTTGCCAGCCTCAAGGACCTTTGGACCCAGGAAGGCCTCCGTCGCGGGGCTTTGGCAGTATCTTTCTTCTGGGGGATCGCGGCATTCATCAATCTCTGGTCGATCAAGTTGGCCAAGCATCTGACCGAAGGCGGCCCGGGCTTTGGCAGCATGTCCTCGGATTTCATGATGTCGGCTTCGCTGGGCATGGCGGTCGGCTTCGGCGTCGCTTCCTGGCTCTTGCGCAAGCGCATCGAACTCGGATGGGTGCCCTTGGCTGGTAGCCTGATGGCGGTGACCTCGCTGTGCTTTCTTTTTCTTCCCTCCGGTGGCGTTTTCTTCATGGTCGCGCTGGCCATTCTGGCCTTCGCTTCGGCCCTTTTCCTTGCACCTCTCAATGCCTGGCTGATGGATGCCTATCCTGCCAATCAGCGCGGTGAGTTTCAGGCTGCGGTCAACCTGATGAACTGTTTGACCGGGATCACCTCGGTGGTCCTCATCGAGTTGTTCATCCTCGGCGGGCGGATGATTGGTCTGAGTGGCGGCTTTGTCCTGCGCTTGCAGATGGTTTTTGTGGCTGTGGCTTGCGCCATTGCAACCTGGGGCATCATCCGCATGTTGCCCGGTGACCTGCTGCGCCTCGTTGCCCTGAGCCTGGTGCGCTTATGCAGCAGTCGCACTCGTGCTGCCCATGCCGATCGCCTGCCGGCCCAAGGTGGCGTGCTGCTCTTGCCCAACCATGTTAGCTATCTTGATGCCTTTCTTATCGCCGAGTCTTCGCCGCGCCCGGTGCGTTTCGTGATGGACGAGCGATATTCCAATTCGGGGATGATCAACTGGTTCACCCGAATCTTTGGCACTGTGCTGATTTCGCGCGATAAACCATTGGAGGCGATTCGCAGGGTGATCACGGCTTTGAAGGCCGGTGAAGTGGTATGTTACTTCCCCGAAGGCCAGCTCACGCGCACCGGCTGCCGCAGTCCCCTGATGCGTGGCTTCGAGTTGATTGCCAACAAGGCAGGCCATCCAGTCGTTCCTGTCTGGATTGATGGTATTTGGGGATCGGTTGCCTCCTATGAGCGCGGTCGCTTCTTCTCCAAGGTGCCGCACAGGGGCAAGCTGCAGGTAACGGTTGGCTATGGTGAGCCCCTCGATCCGAAGGAGGTCGACAAAGTGCGCCTCAGCCAGGCCCTGATGAAGGTCTCGGCCGAGGCCATGCAAATGCGCTTCGGGCAGGCCAGGTGGGGCGAGCGCATGCTTGCCGCCAATGGTGTGCTCGCCGAGGACTTTGACAGTTTGTATGGGGAGCAGCGCCGCTGTGCTTGGGTCAATGGCCATCAGATTCGCATGACCAGCGCACTCATTGCACATCAGAAGATTCACGTCTGGCGCGAGGATCCGTTAACCCACCAACTGCATGGTCTGCTCGTCGGCTTTGCGACATTCACCCGTAGTGAGGTGGTGATCAAGGATCAGGTCGAAGTTCAGGCAGGTCAGGTGTGGGTGGGCGGTGCCTCAACCCGCGTGATGATACGGCGCTTTGTGTGCGGGGTAAAATTCGAGTTCCTGGATTTCAGCCCCCAGGCGCTTGAGGCGGTTGCACAGCACGATGTCAATTATCGTCCCTGTTTGGCGATTGATGGTCGGGTGATTGCGATGTCTTTGCCAACTCCGGACGAACAACCCGATGGCTTTGAGCTGCAGCACGGTCACAAAGATGGCAGTTATGGACGCCTGCTGCCGGGTTGGTGGGTCAAGGATGGCCGGGTTCATGGGCCCGCGGCTGGTAAGGAAGGCCTGAAGCTGCCCGAGGGTGTCGAGTTGGATGAAGAGGGCTTCATCGTGAAATCCTAGGCGAACGCGACCGCGTTTGCGTGGAAATTCATTACGCTGAGAACTTCGCCCGCGCAAAGGCCTTGAGCTCATCGAGTTTGTCACGCTCGGTAGCGGCACCACGCGCTTGATCGGGCTTGCCACCACCCTTGCCGCCAGCGATGGCGGCGAGTTCGCGCAGCAGATCACCTGCCTTGTAACCGGCAGCCATGGCATCCGCACCGCAATGCACCGCGAGGTGAAGACGCTCGCCATCGTCGATTACCAGCAGGGCCGGGCCTCCAAATTGCTTCTTCTTGAGGCTGTTCTGCAGTTCCTGCAACAGAGCGGGAGAGCCTTCGTAGGATTCGACGATTGCACTACCCTTGGCGATGAGTTCGGCGAGGGCCTCGTCAGCAAGCTTTGCGGCCTGGGAAGCGTGCAACTTCTTGATCTTCTTCTCGGCTTCAATAGCGGCTTGGCGGGTTTCATCCAAGCTGCGTTGGCCCTTGGCGTAGGTCGCATTGATCTCGGCGATATCGGCGCGCTCGACGAGCATGGCCCCCATGATGTGTGGGAGTTGCCTGACCTCGATGGGCTCTTCGCCGAGTTCGGCAAGCTTGGCATTGGCGGCCTTCAGCTTGGCATTGGCGGTCTGGAGCTCTTCATTCCAGGTCTCTACGCTTTCACGCAGGTATTGCCAGGCGGACTCGCCACAGACGGCTTCGATGCGGCGCACACCCGACGCAATCGCACTCTCGCTCTTGATCTTAAAGAGGCCGATCGCGGAAGTCGTACGCACATGGGTGCCGGCGCACAGCTCCATGGATGGTCCGTTGAGTTGCTGCGGCTCGCCACCGATTTGGACCACGCGAACGAGTTCGCCATACTTGTCACCGAAGAACTGCATGATGTCCCTGCGCTCTTTGATCTCGGCGTGGGGCACTTCCTTCCAGCTGACACTGAGGCCCTGCTTGATGGCGCCGTTGACCATCTCCTCCATCTCGGCAATCTGCTTTCCATCCAGTGCCGCGCTGTTGAAGTCGAAGCGCAAGCGGTGCTCGTCGACCGAGGAACCCTGCTGGCTGGCATCGGGGGAAACGACCTCGTGAAGCGCCCAGTGCAAGAGGTGGGTGGCCGAGTGGTGGGCCTCGATGGGGCGGCGGCGTTTGGCATCAATACGCAAGACGACTTCGTCGCCTTGGGATATGGGATGTGGGATATTGGATAATGAGGATTGGGGAAGAATCAGTGCTCTTGCTTGGCCGATTTGTTGCACACCTGTTACCGGGATTTCCTTGCCGTGGATTGTCAGGGTTCCGGTATCGCCAATCTGGCCACCCATCTCGGCGTAGAAGGGGGTCTTGTCGGTGATGACAAAGAGTGAGTCAGCCTGTGGGTGGACTTCGAGCACCAGAGCTTCGCAATCGTCGGTATCAAAGCCGATGAACTCGGTGGTGGCCTCGGTGCTGATGTCCAGAGCACGCACCACGTTGGATTTGTGAGCGGCTTGCGCCTGCTTGCGCTGCTGCTCCATGCACTTGTCGAAGCGGTCCATGTCGACGTGCAGACCGCGCTCCGCACAGAGCAGTTGGGTGAGGTCGATGGGAAAGCCGAAGGTGTCGTAGAGTTGGAAGGCATCCTCACCGCTGAGTGTCTTATCTTTCACCTCGGCAAGCAGGTCCTCGAAGCGCTTGAGGCCGCGGTCCAGGGTCTCGTTGAAGCTCGCTTCCTCGCGCTCGAGAGTTACGCGCACGGCACTCTCACGCTTCTTGAGTTCAGGAAACACCTCACCCATTTGCTTGACCAGCGTGCCCACCAATTCGCCAAAGAGCGGCTTATCGCCCGAGAAACCGAGTTGACGACCGTAGCGCACCGCGCGGCGCAGGATGCGGCGCAGCACGTAGTTGCGGCCATTGTTGCCGGGCTGGATGCCATCGGCGATGGAGAAACTCAGGGTGCGCAGGTGATCTGCGATCACCCGGAAGGCGATGGCGTCCTTCATTTCTTGACTGAAAGCCGAGCGGTCGGCATTGGGTTCCGGGTAGACGTCCACATACTTCTTGCCGCTGAGTTCTTCCAACTTGAGGAAGATGGGCGTGAAGACGTCGGTGGCGTAGTTGGAGGGCTTGTTGGAAAAGTCGGAGAAGCCCTTGGTGTTCTGGATGATGGAGCAGGCGCGCTCGAAACCCATGCCCGTGTCGACGTGCTTGGAGGGGAGTTCCCGGAAGCTGCCATCGGCCTCGGCGTTGTATTGGATGAAGACCAGGTTCCAGATCTCGATGCACAGATCGGAGTCCATGTTGACGAGCTTGCCTTGGGTGTCTCCATTGGGGCTGAGATCGACGTGGAGTTCGGAGCAGGGACCGCAGGGGCCGGTCTCGCCCATCATCCAGAAGTTGTCCTTCACGTTGCCGTTCACAATCTGGACCTTGGGGTCGCAGCCGGCCTTTTCGAAGAGGGCTGCCCAGAAGTCGTAGGCCTCTTGGTCGAACTCGCCCGGGTCGCCGTCCTTGGGAGCGTAGACCGTGGCGTAGAGGCGCTGGGCGGGAAAGCCCCAACGCTCGACCACCAGCTCCCAGGCCCATTCGATAGCCTCCTTTTTGAAGTAGTTGCCGAAGCTCCAGTTGCCCAGCATCTCGAAGAAGGTGTGGTGGTAGGTGTCGTAGCCGACGTCTTCCAAGTCGTTGTGCTTGCCGCCCGCACGGATGCATTTCTGGGTATCGGCCGCGCGCGGGGGATCGAAAGGGGCCTTTTCGGTGCCGAGGAAGTAGGGCACGAACGGGTTCATGCCGGCGTTGGTGAAGAGCAGTCCCGGAGACTGTGGCATCAGTGAGGCGGAAGGCACGATGCTGTGCTGCTTCTCCTTGAAGAAGTCGGGGAAGGAGGCGCGGATTTCAGCGGCGGTCATGAGTGGGCGGGGGGGCAGGGACACACAAGATTACCCGTTTAGGGCAGGGCCGCGCGAGAATGGGTAGGACTGGGGGGCAAAGTAAAGTCCCGGTTGAACTCCTGCTCTCAGGTGGCCGTGTCCCACTGATTGTCCGTGGCTTCGGCATTGCATGCCATGGGCACCCACCGCTCGCTGGCTGCCAGTGAACGGAATGAGAGGGTAATGAGGCGTTTCCGTACTTGGAAAAGCCAGATTAGACGGCATCCTAGGAGGCGATGCCGCGTTCCCATCGAGAGACCATCAATCGGATTGTTGGCCTGCTGGCCGTCTTTGTCATCGCTTTTGGATCGGTGAGCCTGATCCGCTATTTTCAGAGAGGTGGCAGCTGGGCGGATATCAAAGATCGCCTTGGTTTTGGGCAGGATGATTCGCGCTACGCGCCCGAGTATTACACGCTTTCAGCTGAGGCTCCGCTTGATTTTGGCGATGTCGAACTGCTGGGCCGACTCAACCAGGAGTATGCCAAGCTGACCGAGGCGGTGGTGCCTTCGGTGGTCAGCATCAACACCGAGAGTTTCCACACCCAGCAGATGCGCGACCTCTGGGGGCGCACCCAGTTGCGCCGCTTCAGCTCCACCGGACAGGGTTCCGGCGTCATCGTGACCCACGAGGGTCATGTCATCACCAACTACCATGTGATTGCCGGTCAGCAGAAGATCAGCGTCACCACCCACGGGGGCAAGGAAGTGCCCGCCCAGATTATCGGGGAGGACCAGTTTCTGGATATTGCGGTGCTCAAGCTTGAGGGTGGTGGACCCTATCGACCGCTTAAGTTTGGCGATTCTTCCGCGGTGCAGGTCGGCCAAATGGTGTTCGCTGTTGGCAATCCCTTTGGTCTTGGCGAAACCGTAACTCAGGGCATTATTTCTGCCAAAGAGCGTTCGCTTTCCGACAGCCAGCGTGACCTCTTTCAGACAGATGCGGCGATCAACCCCGGCAACTCGGGAGGTCCCTTGGTGAATCTGCGCGGTGAAATCATTGGCATCAACGTTGCGATCTTTTCACCGGATCGCGAGAACCCCGGTTTCCAGGGTGTGGGCTTCTCGATTCCGAGCAATGATGCCCGCGATTCTCTCGAGCAGATTCTCAATCGTGGCCAACCGGTACGTGGATATCTCGGAGTGCAGATGCGCGACCTTGATCCCTACGTGCGCCGCGCCTTGCGATATCCCAGTGGACCAGGCGCCATGGTTACCGGAGTGGTTCCCGGGTCTCCTGCCGAACAGGCGGGGCTTCGGGCCAAGGATGTCATTCTCAGCTATAATGGCCAAGTCATCCAGTCCTATGCCCAACTCTTTGCCATGGTCCAGGGCTCCGAGGTGGGGGATGTCGCGGATATCACGATATGGCGCGCAGCCAGCCAGCTCAAACTTGCAGCCGTGATTGCGGAGAGTTCACCCAGCAATGGCACGGCCTCCTTGGATAGTTCGCAAGCCGAACAGATTGAGCGTGTGCTCAAGGCCATAGGTGTCGAGGTGCGCGGGCTTTCCATCCCCGAGCGCATGCGCGGTTATCGCGGTGTGGTGGTCACCGGCGTGCGACCACAATCCCTGGCCGAGGGCCGTTTGCAGGTCGGCGATATGATCTATGCCATCAATGGCGCGCGTTTTTCCACTGCGGTGGACTTCTTCATGAAGCTGGCTGCTTCGGCCGCAGAGCAAGAGACCCAAATGCAGTTGCTTCGGGGGGGTGAGATGGTACAACTCATGCTTCCTCAGGTGAAATGAAGCGGGCGAGGCTCCGCGGATGCGGCAGGCCTTTCCTAGCTTCATGGCTGTCTAGCTTGCCCCGTCATCAGTGAGTCTATTATGTGATAGACTACCCATCGTAGCCGTATTATCCCAGCACTCGACCCTCACTCATTCTCATGGAACCGGATTTTGACCCCCACCAAGCTGTTCGCAGAAGTTCGAGCATGACATACTTCGTGTTCGCCATAGCTGCGGTGGTTGCGGTCGCGGCTATTCTCATCTGGGTGGTGCGCTCACGTGAGATTCAACAACGCGTTGAGCAGGTAAATGCCCCACCGGATCAAGCCGCCGATAAATATTCCACGAATTTGCCAACCGGTGACGGCACGGATCCCGGTCTGGAGGACCCGGTCACGCCCGAGATCACCCCCAAGGATTTCAACCAGAATCCCGACGCCTTCATGCGCCAGATCACTCAAGCGCTCAACGATCTGGATATGGAGCGTTTTCAGCAACTCAGCGGTGAATCCATCGATCCCAATTGCATCGAGGCCTTGCGTCAGTTCGCCACAAAATACAAGGCCAAGGGCTTGCAATTGCAGTCCCGTGAGGTCGGCGAAACCGAAGCTGCAAGGGGATATCGATGGGCCATCGAAGCGGCGCAAGACGCCGTCAGGGATCGGGTGTATTTCGATTTGCGCAGAGGGCCCGATGGTTGGGTCGTTGAAAAAATTACCTTGCCCGGCGAGAAACCCGGAGGATCTGCGGGTGTGGATGCCTTGGGCGCCGCCGAGGCCTTTCTGCTGGCCGTGCTCGGACAAAACTTCGAGGAAGCGCGCCAGTATGCCGATGGGGGTAAGCTGTCGGACGCGCGCATCGCCGGTCTTTGTATCCTCTTTGAGGAGGGCGAGTATCAACTGCGTAAGCAGAAGCCCCTGAGGTTATTGCTGCAGCGCGAAAATTTTTCATCCTATCTGGCGACAGTGGTGGCAACCGATGGCAGTGAAGCCGCCCAGTTTGGGCTGAATCTCCAGCGCCGGGGTGAGCCTGCGGCTTGGAAGGTCACTGAAATCAACCTCGACAAGCTGCTCGCCGATTACGCCCAGCGCGTGGCTGGCGGCGACGTCTACTATTGCCCGTTGGTGCGTAATCCTGAAGGCGGTGACACGCTGGCGCTTTACTTCGGCTTTGATGAGGACGTCATCAATCCGCGCACCCGCCGCCAGCTCGAAATTGTTGCCTCCATCCTCAAGGCCGATCCGGTAAAGAAGCTTACCCTCAGTGGTCACACTGACTCCAAGGGAACCGATGCCTACAATAAATCCCTGTCCAAGCGTCGGGCGGTGGCCGTCAAAGACTTCCTGCTCGATGCCGGTGTTCAGGCCGGCCAGGTTGTGACCCTGGCCATGGGCGACAGTGAGCCTCGCCGTCCCAATGTCACCGAGACCGGGGAGGATGACCCCGATGGCCGCAGGGCCAACCGACGCACCGAGATCTATCTGGATTTCTGAGGCGCTTTGCGGCTCGTTGCTGATTCTTGGTCTCCAGTTGTTGAATCAAGGTGTGGGTGGCTGATCGTGCAGGGTCCCTGAGGCAAAAGTCGCCTCCGAGCGTGACAGACGAGATCCTTTAAAGCATGTTTTCATCGTGACACCACTATCCATTGCCGCCCTGAGACAGTCCGCTGGTGAAACCCCGATCGCGGCGTTGGTATTGGCGCAGTTGCAGGCCAAGGTTGCGAAGGTCACCAAGAACAACAAACCATACCTAGAACTCGTCTTTGCCGATTGCACCGGTAACTTCTCACTCAAGGTCTGGTCGGATTCGGCGGCTTACCATGCAGTGGAATCCCTTCAGGAAGGGGTGGTGCTCTGCCTGGATGGTCATTGGACCCTGAACCAGTATGGTCTAGACGCCCGCGATTTGGACATGAGCCGAGCCGACGATTCGGCCTGCGAGGAGTTCTTCTCCGGTGACCCCGAGCTGCGTGAGAAGCAGGACCGCGACTATGCCACCATCAAGCAAGTCTGTGGCACCATCAAGGACCCGCGTCTGCTCGCACTTTGCGAGGCTTTCTTCGATCAATTCGGTGAGAACTTTCGGCGCACCGCGGCAGCCAAGAAGAACCATCATGCCCGCCGCGGCGGCTTGGTGGAACACGTCGCCCAAATGCTACGCTCGGCCGAGGCGCTCAGCGGCGTCTATCCTCAGCTCAACCGCGACCTGCTGATTGCCGGAGTCCTCTTTCACGACTCAGGCAAGCTTTGGGAAAACAGCTACCCCAAACAGGGCTTCGCTCAGAAGCTAAATGTGGTCGGTGAAATGATGGGCCATATCCCCATGGGTATTGAACTGGTCAACAAGCTGTGGCACGAAATCAGTGAGAGTGAAGAAGTAGGGGGCTGGGAAGAGCTCAAGCCTCGCTCGGATGAAGTGCGTTTGCACCTGCTCCACCTGATTGGTAGCCACCACGGTACCCATGAGTTCGGCTCACCTGTGCTGCCGCGTACGCCCGAGGCCTTTGCCCTGCATTTCATCGACAACCTGGATGCCAAAATGGAAATGGTGATGGATGCCTACTCCCAGCAGCCGGAAGTGGCGCCGGGTATCTATGAGCGCACGTTTCCGCTGCCTGCCAACCTGATCAAACCTCTCAGCAAAT
>JAURCU010000062.1 GCA_030828305.1 Luteolibacter sp. | reverse complement strand
ATCAGCTTTTCGGGAAACTGGTACGGACCGTAGTTGTTGGAGCAGTTACTGGTCGATACCTGCATGCCATACGTGTGATGGTAGGCACGGACCAGGTGATCAGATGCCGCCTTGCTGGCCGAGTATGGGGACCTTGGGTCGTAGGAAGTGGTTTCGGAAAACAAGCCGGCATCGCCCAGCGAGCCGTAAACCTCGTCGGTGGAGACGTGCACGAAGCGAAAAGCATCACGCAGCCCGGGCCCGATCGACTGCCAATGGACACGGGCCGCCTCAAGGAGTTGGTGGGTGCCCATGACATTGGATTGGATAAATGGGGCTGAGCCATGAATGGAGCGATCCACATGGCTTTCCGCCGCCAGATGCAGGACGCACTCCGGCTGGAAACGCTTGAAGGCCGCTGCCATCGCCTCAGCATCGCAGATGTCGGCATGGAGAAATTCGTAATCCGGGTGAGCGGCCAGGTCCTCGATCGAGCTGAGGTTGCCCGCATAGCTCAAGGCATCGATGTTGAGCACCTGATGACCCTCACGCAGCAGTAGCGCTCTGACCAGATTGCTGCCGATGAAGCCAGCTCCTCCTGTTACGATCACCCTCATGAGTCCGCCTCCTCCCAGTTGGCCAGTGCTGTCTGCACGGCTTGCTTGACGGGAGTCAAATGGATGCCGGCGGCAGCCAACTTGGCCGAACTGATCACACAGTTGCTGCGCGGAGTTCTCGCAGCCGTACGCATGAACTCTTGCTCGGACTCAAAAAAGCGGAATTCGCGCTCACAGACTCCGCTTTCACGGATCCATTCCACGACCTCACGGGTGGTGACTTGGCCGGGGTTGGTCACGTTGTAGGTGCCCAGCTGCAACTTTTTCTGCCAGCTTGCAAAGGTGGCGGCGGCAAACTCATCCAGCTGTGAGATGCTGTTGGTGGCATCTAGCAGCTTCTCATAGCGCATCAGCTTGCTCAGGAAATTGCGGGGCCCGTCCTGGTGATTGAAGGGCATGCGCAAGCGCCAGATGTAGACCCCCTCGGCATTTGAGAGCACTTCCTCTCCCAGGGCTTTGGAGCCCGAATAGAATGAGCCGTTATCCTGCCGGAAGGTGAAGTTGGGTTCGTCTTGCTCGGTAAAGGCAATACCGTCTTCGCGGCTGCCGGTGTAGATGCAGCCCGAGGAAACGTGACCCCAGAGGATCCCTGCTTCGCCACAAGCCCTCGCAATGCGCCCGGGCAATACGGCGTTGCCGAACAGACATGCATCTCTGGCATCCTCACAGGCATCCACATTAGGCTTTCCGGTGAAGCCGGCTGCATTGATCAGGAAGTCGGGCCGGTCACGCTTCAGCGCCGCCTCCAGTGTCGCCACATCGGTATAGTCCATGCTCTCTCGGACAATTGTCTTAAAGTCGATGCTCATGGCCTCAAACAAGCGCTGGTAGGCTTGTCCGACGTATCCGCGGCCTCCGAGAAGATAAATCATGAATTGCTCCTGACAAAGACTGACGGCTTAACGGCTATGCGTCCAGCCCGAGTCTGGCAGCTGGCCGTGCGCGAAAGCCACCGCAAACGGGAGCAGGAAGAACACAAGCAGCTTGGTCATCTCACCCAGATCATCTACGACTCGGTCAAAAAAGAGAAGGGCCCGAGCTGCTTACCCGCACCCGGAGACGTCATCGGAAATCTGACGTCCTCACTGGGCTAGAAAATCAGCAAATGCATCCACATCAGGCGGCCTCTCAATCCGCTCAGAGCCTCCAAGCTCGATCTGCTTGATCGATTTGGTGTCCGCTGAGAAAGTCTCATCCATGCCCACCACCGTGTTCGCCGGCATCCCGGCCAGGAGCGCCACTCTCTATCACCGCGTCCAGTTCCTGACGCCCGATGCGCTGGTCTATTTCGAACATGAGGATGGATCCAACATGCTTCTGGTACGTGACATTGAAATGGGCCGCGCCCGCCAGCTCGAATACATCGACAGGGTCTGCTGCCCTGCTGAATTCTGTCCGGATGGCTCTCCTTTTGGCCGGGACGCGGGCCTGGCTCAAGCCGCAGCGAGCTATCTGACTGAGCGTGGCGACAAGGAGGTCGTCATCGGGGGCTCGCTGCCCTTTCTTTACGCCCACTACCTGCAGCAGGCGGGTTTGGTGCTCAAGTTTCAGCAAGATCTCGGTGAGATGCGGCGGCGCATCAAGACCGAGCAGGAGATCGAGTGGCTGCGCCACGCGCAAAAGATCACGGGTGAAGCCGTGGAGTTCGCTTGCCGCATGATCGCGGGCGCCTCTGCCGATGCCAAGGGTGTGTTGCAACACGGCGGAGCCGCCCTCACCTCCGAGCGCGTGCGCATGATGATCACCGGCTTTCTCAATGAGCGCAACTTCTCCAATTCACACGACTCCATTGTCGTCACCCTGCCTCATGTCTCGGACTGCCACCACTTCGGTGAGGGAGACTTGCGCGTCGACGATCCGGTGATTGTCGACATCTTTCCGATGGACAACGCCACGCGCTACAACGGCGACATGACTCGCACGGTGGTCAATGGGCAAGCCAGCGATGAGTTCCTGCGCATGCATGCCGCTGTCAAGGCGGCCAAACGGGGCGGCTGTGAAGCCCTCGCCGTTGGCACCACTGGCAAGCAAGTGCACGCTGCCACCATTGCGGTTTTGGAGCAGCACGGATACAGCGAGAAGCGCGGTGCAGATGTCGTGGACCCCTCTATCCCGCAGATGCGTCACGGCACAGGGCACGGGATCGGCCTGGAGGTGCACGAACCGATTCTGCTCAGCCATGGTGGTGGTGAAATCCACGCCAGCGAAATCTTCACTGTCGAGCCCGGCCTCTACTCCACCCTGCACGGTGGGGTGCGCATCGAAGACATGGTGCTGGTTACCGACAGCGGCTACGAGATTTTAAGCCCACTTTATGAAGGCTGGGACTGGAAGCATTGAGCTTGAGCGCCAAGTCATCTCACTCGATACGAATCTTGGATGGCCCGGGCTTGGTCTCGGGTTTGTCGTCTGCTTCATGCTCAGGCTTGCGGCACTTTTATTGCTCGGCCCGCCACATCTTGAGGCGTCCTTCTGCCCACCCCTGCTCGGGCTGCTTGCCGCAATGATCTTCTCCGGCTTTCTTGCCTCCCTGTGTGACAGACCCGCCCCGAGTGAAGCATTCTTGGCAGTTGCATCTGCCCGTCACGCTCTTAATGTGGCCATGCCATGCGCTCGCTGATTCCTACCCTCTTTTTTAGCCTCACCGTGCTGGGACTGAGCGATGAACCTCTGCCCCCGCTGGTCGAGCGCATCGACAGCGCCATCACCAAGGGCGTGGACTTCCTCACCGAAGACCAAAACCAAAACGGCTCATGGGGCAGTGCGACGCGCACCAAGGGCCTCAACATCTACGCTCCCCTGCCAGGCGCCCACCATGCCTTTCGGGCCGGAGCCAGCGGGCTTGCGCTCTCCGGGCTGATCGACGCCAAAGATCCCCGCCCGAAAGCACAGGCCGCCATCAACAAGGCCAGCGAGTGGGCCAGCGAGCACTTGCCCAAACTACGCCGTGCCGATCCCACCACCACCTACAATGTCTGGGGCCACGCCTACGGCACGCGCGCCTTGAGCCGCCTCTACGCAAGCACCGGTGATGAAGCACAGAGGGCCCACTGGAAAAAGCTCGCGCAAGAGCAGGTGGATCTCGCCAACCGCTATGTCGACATCAACGGCGGCTGGGGCTATCTCGATCTTTTCGACGAAATCCAAACCCAAAAACCCTCCGGTCTGCCCACCGCCTTTACCACCGCCACCATGCTGCTGGCCATGGACGAGGCGCGCGACAGCATGGGTGTGACCCTATGCGAGAAGGTTGTTGCCAGTTCGGTGAAGTCGATTCGCATGCAACGCACGCCGGACTTCGCATACGTCTACTCCTTTCCGCATCGCCGGGCACCCCGCGGTGACATCAACCGGCCGGCCGGCTCACTTGCCCGCTCGCAAGTCTGCAACGCGGCCCTGCGCCAGTTCGGCGACGAGACGGTGACCGACGAAATCATCAATGACTGGGCCGAGCGATTCATTGAGCGCGAGGGCTTCATGCGCAATACCCGCAAGCGCCCGGTGCCCCACGAGGGCCCCTTCAAACTCGCCGGCTACTTCTACTACTACGGCTGCTTCTACTTCACCGAGTCGGTGAAGTTACTGCCCAAGGACCAACAGCCCAAACATGCCCGGGCCATTGCGCAAACCATCCTGCCGCTGCAGGAAACCGACGGCTCGTGGTGGGACTATCCGCTCTACGATTATCACCAGCCCTATGGCACCGGTTACGCCCTGATGACGCTCGCATGGTGCCGCGAGGTGCTCGGCGAGGAAGCTGGCCACAAGAACAAGTGAGCATGTTGCCGGGTTTCCACAGCCACGTTTCACGAGTAGTTTCGCTTGGCCGTGTGGAGGCGATTTCAACCCTCGTCTTGTTCTTCATTGCGATGCCGCTCAAATACGGCTTTGACCAACCCTCCGCCGTTACCTGCGTCGGCTGGATCCACGGCCTTCTGTTCATTTCATTGGCGGTGGTTACTTTCCTTGCCTGGATTGGCAAGCATCTTAGCTTCAAGCAGAGCTGCTTGGTCGCCATCGGCGCCTTGCTGCCTTTCGGCCCATTCGTGGTGGAGCGCTGGCTGGCCGAAAAGCGCTGAATGCCAGCTCTTTGCCATTGACCCTGAGTCATTCGGAAAGGAGCTTGGAACATGAGGTGCTTGTTCTATCTGATGGCGTGCGCTCCCCTGTTGCTGGGTGCATGCTCCAAAGAGAAGAAGCCCAGGGCCCGCGACGTGAGTCTGGATGATGCAGCCCCAGAAACCCAGGCCGACAGCACTGGGGAGTTCGACTTGGCCGAGTTCGAGCGCCAGGCCCGTCGTCATCTCTCCCGGCTTTCGTACGAGCACTCCGAGAAATGGGGGATGGGCAAATCCACGAGTTGGAAAATCGACCTCGAAGCAGGTGTCATCAGCTGGGCCTTTTCCGACAAGGTGGTCAGTGCCCCCATACAGGTTGTCGGCACCTATGTCCCCGCCCAGCAGAGCATGCTGTGGGCCTGGGATCATCCCTCGATCAAAAATGAGCTGGCGCAGGACTGCCTCAAGCTCAAGGAGTGGGGTGACAAACATGAGCTCACGGAGCTCACCCTTCGCGAAATCAAGTGCAGCGAGGCTCAGGCGTGGACCTACACCGCCATGGCCTGCAAGATTGCTGGCGCCAAGGGCGCCTTCCGCGTGCCTTCCGGCCAAGCCTTCATTTTCCTTACCTTTGGGGATATCAGCGTGAGACGGCCTGACATCACACCGCACTTCGACCTCGAACGCTGAGCAGACCCCGTGGCGCGCCTCCATGGCGGCTTTCAGAGCACTTCGGCCTTAACAATGGGGCTAGTTTTGAATGGTGCACGGATAAGGTGGGTCCAAGGATTGCGGGCTTTCATTTTGGGTTGTGGCTGTGTTTTTCGTTGATGCGTCTGGCCACCCTCCGAGGGCTCCACGCCTGAGGCATTCGAGGCTCAGCCTATTTGTCCAAATTCCTCTTAAAAAACACGCTAACTTTCATTGCATTCGTGGGCGCAGCCTGTAAGGTGTTCATTTGAATACCTTATGGAATTGCCCCAAAAGCTCGCCATTTTGGCCGATGCGGCCAAATATGACGCCTCCTGCGCCAGCAGCGGAGCGGAGCGCAAGAACTCACTGGGTAGCCCCGGCAGCAAGGCGGTGGGTTCGACCGGCGGAGCGGGCATCTGCCATTCCTACACCCCAGACGGCCGCTGCGTGTCCCTGCTCAAGGTGCTGCTCACCAACCAATGCATCTACGACTGCCACTACTGCATCAATCGCCGCTCCAGCAACGTTCGCCGCGCCCGCTTCAAGCCGCAAGAGGTGGTCACGCTCACGCTCGACTTCTACAAGCGCAACCTGATCGAGGGCCTGTTTTTGAGTAGCGGCATCGTGCGCAGTGCCAATCACACCATGGAGATGGTCATCGAGGTCGCGCGCAGCCTGCGAGTGGACCATCACTTTCGCGGCTACATCCACCTCAAGACCATCCCCGAGGCCTCGCCCGAATTGATCGAGGAGGCCGGGCGCTACGCCGACCGAATCAGCATCAACATCGAGCTGCCCAGCGAGGAAGGCCTCGCCAAGCTGGCGCCCGAGAAAAATCTCGCACGCACCCAAAACGCCATGGGCCATATCCGCAAACGCATGGACGAGCACAGCGAAGAAAAGCGCGACGCCGCCATGCGCAAGAAGGCCCGGCCCGCACCCTTCGCCACCGGTCAAAGCACCCAAATGATCATCGGTGCTGACAACTCCACCGACCACACCATCCTGAAGCGCTCTTGCTCACTTTACTCGGACTACAAACTGCGCCGCGTCTACTACTCGGGCTTCAGCCCCATTCCCGAACCGGCTTCGGTATTGCCCATCAAACCGCCTCCACTGGTGCGCGAACATCGTCTCTATCAGGCCGACTGGCTGCTACGCTATTACGGCTTTGGCGTGGATGAAATTACCGATGCGCAGGCGCCCAATCTCGACCTCGACCTCGACCCCAAACTGTCCTGGGCGCTGCGCCACCGCGGCCAGTTCCCCGTCGACATCAACCGCGCGCCACGCGAAATGCTTTTGCGGGTTCCCGGTCTGGGCGTGCGCAACACCGAGCGCATCCTCAGCGCGCGCCGTTTCACTCGTTTGCGTCTGGCCGACCTCACCCGCCTGCGTCTGGCGATGAAAAAAATCATGCCCTTTATCGAGACCGCCGACCACAACCCCACCCTGCTCGGCCTGGACGACGACTCATTGCGCGCGAGGTTTCTGCCGCCGCCCAAACAGATGGAACTCGATTTTGTGAGCCCGCCACCAACCCGCGCCGACCGCATCGCCTCCACCACTGGCGAAATCTAATTTTCCCTGCCACCATGCACACGGTTTCTCCACCTGCCGACTTTGCCGATTGGCGCAACACCGCGCGCGCGCTTCTCGCTGCCGGCCGGCACCCGGATGAAGTCCTGTGGGCACAGCCTCAGGAGGCCGAGCTATTCGGTGGTGAATCAAAACCCCCCAAACCGAACAAATCGCTCACGATTCCCAAGGCCTTCATCGAGATGGCCCGGAGTGCCGCTGCCCACCGTGACCCTCGGCGTTGGGCTTTACTCTATGAGCTCTTGTGGCGCATTAGCCACAAGGAGCCCCACCTCATGGCTCTTTCCACCGACCCGCAACTGCGGCAGGCCCAGCGCTGGGTGAAAGCCGTCGGTCGCGACATTCACAAGATGCATGCCTTCGTGCGCTTTCGCAAGGTGGGTGAGGATGAGCTCACTGGTCGCGAGAGCTTTGTCGCGTGGTACGAGCCCGACCACTTCATCCTGCCCCTGGGCGCACCCTTTTTTCGCGAGCGCTTCTCCAACATGAACTGGAGCATCCTCACCCCGGATGCCTGCGTGCATTGGAACGGGATGGTTATGGAGTTCACCGCCGGCGTGGATCGCAGCAAAGCTCCAGACGAGGACTCGCTTGATGAACTCTGGCGCACCTACTACCGCAATATCTTCAACCCAGCACGTCTCAAGGTGAAGATGATGCACTCGCAAATGCCCAAGAAGTTCTGGAAGAATTTGCCCGAAGCCGCGATCATTCCCGAACTGGTCAGTCGCAGCAAAGGTCAGCTCCAAGCCATGCTCAACTCCGAAGAGCGGCCGGTGAAACCCGCGCCCAAGAATGCCTACCTGCAATCCCTTCACCACATGAACCGCAAAGCCCTTGAGGCTCTGGACAAGCAAGAAGGATCATGAGTCACCAAAAGCCACACCTCCCCTCCAAGGTCTGCGTGACTTGTGGCCGTTGCTTCGACTGGCGCAAAAAATGGGAGAAGTGCTGGGATCAAGTGAAGCACTGCAGTGAGAAGTGTCGAAAAAACCGCAAAAAGGCCGGGACTTGATCACTCACTCCCACCCAACATCAGTCGCTGCAGCATCTTCTCGCGGCACTGGCTGCCAGCAGCAGAAGAGCGCTTGGCGCAAACCGGGAACTCCGATGAAGTCAACTTACCACTTATTGAAGTCCTTGGCAGCGTTTGGATTGGCAATGGGCATCAACGCGTCCGTGTCCTTGAGCTTGGCGTCGAGGATGGCCGCCATCTCCTTGCGCTTCTCGAGCTCCTTGTCTGCGAGGTTGGTCTGCTCGCCGGGATCCTTGGCGAGGTTGTAAAGCTCCTCACCTTTTTTCCAGTGGAAACGGATCAGCTTCCAGTCGCCATCGCGCACCGCGCTGTAGGGGATGCCGCCCTGATTGCCCCAATGCGGGTAATGCCAGAACAGGGGCTCGCGTTCGTGCTTGGCCGCGGGGTCCTTTAGCAGCTTGGCGAAACTGGTGCCATCCACATGTTGCTCGGGCATGGGATCCATACCGCAAAGCTCGAGCAGTGTCGGGTAGAAGTCCGTCGAGATGATGGGCGTGTCATTCTTGCCTGGGGGAATGGTGCCGGGCAGGCTGACCAAGGTGGGCTCACGCACCCCGCCCTCGTAGGCCCAACCCTTGCCAGCGCGATAGGGTAGGTTGCTGGTGGGTGAGCCCTCGGAGGTGGAGAGTCCGCCGTTGTCCGAAAAGAAGATGACGATGGTCTTCTCCTTCAGGCCGTTGTCCTCGAGCGCGTTGAGCACCTTGCCCACCGCGCTGTCCATGGCCTCGACCATTCCGGCGTAGACTGCGTGTTGCTGCACGGTGCGGTTCTGGCGTGGCCATTCGGTATCAAACTTCGCTTCGAGGCCCTTTTGCTTTGCCTTGGCCTGGTACTTTTCTACCAGAGGTTTGGGCGCCATCAGCGGGGTGTGCACCGAGTAGAATGGCAGATAGACAAAGAAGGGCTGCCCTTTCTTCGCTGTGATAAACTTGGCGACCTCGGTGGCGAGCCGATCGGGCAGATGCTCTCCTACGGGGCCATTGGGTAGGTTGGGGTTCTGGTAGGGTGAAAAATACTTGTCTCCGGTGTAGGGGCCGCCGCCTTTGACCCCGCCCATGTTGATGTCGAAGCCGTGGTCGGTGGGCCAGGAGCCCTCATCACCCAGATGCCATTTGCCGGCATGCATCGTGGCGTAGCCCTTGGCTTTGAGCGCCTCGGCGAGAGTCGTGTGCTCGGCAGCCAGACGCTCGAGATAAGGAGCAGGGAGAATGGGCCGTTTTGCAAAACGCTTCATCTTACCATTTATTTCAGCGTGATTGGGGTTGCCAGGCATGATCTGGTAACCATTGGGGCCACCGAAGAAATCGGTGTTGCGGGTGCGAGCCGGATACTGCCCTGTCAGGATGGAAGAGCGGGTGGGCGAGCACACCGGACAGGCGGCGTAGCCGGCGCTAAATACCATGGACTCCTTGGCCAAGCCATTGAGTGCGGGTGTGTCATAGAAGCTCTCAGGATTGTTGAATCCCACGTCCATGTAGCCGAGATCGTCAGCCATGATGAAGATGATGTTGAACGGCGAGGCGGCAACGGCGGCCAGCGCGAACAGGCAAAGAGCCAGTAGGACTTTCATGGCCCCATGCTGAAGGCCGCTGTTTAACGGAGCAAGCACGGACAAGGGAGTCTCTGGTCGAGGCGGCCGGCAATAGCATGCAAAGGGTAATGCATGGCCCGGCTATGGTGCATGGTGAAACATCACCATGGTTGCAAGTCCGCTGGCTGTCAGGTCATGAGGTTCCTTTTGGCCGCCTCTGCCCCATCATCTTCCACCATGCGGACCGGACGGACAAAATGGAGATGAGCGTCATTCACGATTTTGTGTAAGGACTTGTCTGGTCGGGTCGGCCGAGGAAAGATGCGGTCATGGAGCGTCACGAATGGTTTGAGCAAAGCGAAGTAGGCAAGGTCTACTACCGGGCCAACTATCGCAATCATGGCCGCTGGACCATCATGACCGCTGTGCAGAAGCGCAACCCCACCTGGGTCGACCTCGACCCCGTGCCCGAGGAGATCTGGCGAAAGGTGCGCGAACTGGTTTTCAACAAGTATCAGCGCAAGCGCCTGCCCTGGGAGCGTGTGGCGGAAATTGACAAGATGCTCGGCGAAGAGACGGAGAAGCCGTAGGCCGCTACGCGGCTTGTTCCTGGTTCCTAGTTGGCGCCTTCGGCGCTGTGCTTCGTGCTTTTTTCCATCACAGAGGTATGAAGCCATGCAAAGGGCGCACTTGGGAGAACCCCGAGCTTTGGCTCGGCTCGAAGAAGCCGTGGAACTTCATCGGCTTGGCCGCCATGCCCGAGGGCGCACTTTCGACTGCAGATTGAAAATTGTGCTGCCAGTGGTCATGGAGCTCACAGCAGGCCAGGGGCAGTCCAGCGCCGGCTTGTTCTGCTATCTTTTTCTAATTGGGATTACGTAGCTATCTGGATACTCACGGTGCTTGTCAGTGATTGAGTCCACTATACCGAAATCAAGAAAGACCGCACTTGCTACTATCTTGCCTCCCATTCGACTTGGGATAGATCCAGTTGCTGACCTTCCATCGCTGGTCTTGGCATCATAATGCAATACGTCATCGGACTTCCGAACTGATACAGTGGATGGCACTTGGTAATCCCAGTTACCTCTCTTGTTCCTTAGTCTGACAGAACCATTCGATCCGTCACTGAATGACATTGCAATTTGGTCGTTTGAGTCCTCGGTGAGTGTTGCGCAGCTGACGATCGCACATGAACACACACTCATGGCAACTAATTTGATGTTGGTTTTCATAGAATTGTATTTTTAGGCAGAACAGTGTTGTTTATGAAACCGGTTGAGTTTGCAGGTAGGACATGAAACCGGTTTCATGTCCTTAGTACATACTCAACCAAATGATCCCAACATGGCAATGCTACGATGCGTATCGTCGCCTTGCTGCTTCATGAGCGTTTGCTACTCTTTCTAGCAGCTTAACCAGAGACTAGCAACCAGGAACGAATCACGATCAGCCTCCGGCCGATCAATCCTTCGGATAGCGGAAATGCCCTTCGATCTTGTAGTCGAAAAGGGTGTTCTCCCACTTCACGCCGGCACCGATGTTGTGCACAATCCAAGGGGCGCTCATGTGTTCACCGGGCCCGGGAACCACAATGCCGATGTGCTTGTCGGCGTTGGAGAGGGACCAGATGACGATGTCACCAGGCTGGTAGTCCGCGGCATCGCGTGTGGTGCTGAGCACTTCGGCATTGCGCTCGAAGAAGCGTTGCAGGTTAGCGACTCGGCGGTGGTCGATGTTCTTGTCCGGGCTCATCGCGTTCCAGAGCTGCGGGTAGTGGCGGAAGTTGGCGCTGATGTCCTCATGCAGATCGGCTTGTAGATCGACTCCAATGACGCGCAACGACCGGATAATCACATCGGCAGCGGCGCCCTTGCCAGGCGGGATGTCTCCCATGGGATAGGCAATGCGGTAGTAGGCGGGATCGTAGGCAATGTCCTGCAGGCTGCGACGCAAGGCGGCAGCAGCAAGACGCGGAGCGGTGCCGGCGGATTGTTCAAGAGAAGAACTGATGGCCTCGGCTTGTTCAACGCTGGCCTGATCGGCATTGAGCAACGGAACCAAGGGGCGCCCAAACCAGAATCCGAGGCCAATAGCGATGGCCACAATCACCCAACCACCGAAAATCATCGGTCGCTTTTTGGGTTTGGTCGGGCGCGGACCGATATATTCGATCGTGCTGTAAAAACCTGGTTTGCGGCGTGCCATGGAAGACTGTGTGGGGAAGAGCTTGTAAAAAACTATAGAGCAGTCGGAAAGTAGGTGAGAATCAAATAGTTAGAACAATCAATCAGTTTCGCATCATAACGACTCAGTTGAACCATTTCGCTGACAGCTTGACCATTTCTTTTTGAAAAATTCCTTCAGTTTTTCGGATGGTTCGCATGACTTGGTGTACTGGACAAAATCCCCCTGTGCGGTGGAGGATGAAGCCATGGAGCTTGAACTGCATTCCCAGCCCCTGACCCAGCCTCTCGCGCACGATTGTCTCACGCAAGAGATCTGCCATGACTGGCATGGTGAGCCGCTGAGCCCGCCTGCCCGGTACCGCCTGCTACAGGATCCCACGCACTTGTGGTTCATTGCAGGACGCGAAGAGACCATAAAACCGGGCAATTCTGGGGTTTGTGGCGATTTTGTAGAGGGGCTCTGGCGCTACGATGTGGCCGAATTGTTCATCGCTGGACCCAATTCAAAAAATTATCTGGAGTTCAATCTTGCTCCCAACGGAGCTTGGTGGGCCGCCCGCTTCTCAGCTCCGCGCCGCAGCGAACCTCTCGGAGAGCTGCCTCAAGTCGTTTGCGATGCACGCCAGGAACAAGGCTGGCTGGCCGCTCTTGGACTACCCCTCAACTGGCTTCGTCCAAACATCGCCTGGAGTGCGAATTCCCCGCTCAACGTCTGCTTCATCCTCGATTCCCCCGAGCAGCGCTTTATCAGTGCCTGTGACCTTGGAACTGGAGAGCCGGATTTCCACCGGCCTGCTCGCTTCCAAGCACCTTCTTGACGCTTTCCTTTCCGGCGTGCTTGGCTAGATTGAGAGGACTCCACCTCTCGCATTGCCCATATGCCAAGACTCCGCCTACTTGAAACCCTATACGAAGATGCCGCCGGCTCGGTTTACCGGGCCAAGGATGCGGGCGGCCACAGGGTGCATCTGCGCAAACCTGGGGCGCCCTCCGCGATATCGGAAGTGGAGCTGGTCGCCTTGCAGTTGGCCACCGAGCGCTTGACGGGTATTCGTCATCCCTCGTTGCTTGCTGTGGTGTCCGGTGGATGCGATCCCGCAGATGGAAGACCTTTTGTCGCAATCAAGCCCACGGAGGGCGAACATCTTGCCAGCACACTCAGGGGCCGACCGCTGTCCATTGAGACGGCCACCGCTCTCTTGAGCCAGGCGCTTGAGGTCAGTGAGTTGATTTCCGAGTTGTTGGCCGATGAAGGCATCTGGATAGAAACCACCACGCGCGCCATCATCGTAACCGAGGAATCTGGCGAACCTCGTTTTCTGTTCTGGCCCGCGCCGGCAAAGGCCATGCTTGGTGAGGCACGTAAGAGGAGCTTTCACGAGCTCATTGAGATGATTGAAAATGTCTTGGGATGGGCTGGCCGTGAAATCGACGAGAGCGAAGGTGGCCACCTGCATATTTGGCTGCAGTGGCTCAAGGGAGTCGATGGTGACGTGGCCTTGCGCGAGGCCCGTGAAATGCTCGCAGCCGCCGCGGGCGTTGAGCCGCCTCAGCCGGTTGAAAAACTTGTGGCGGCCTCACGCAAGAAGGCCCGTTGCAGGATAAACATGGCAAAATGGCAGGAGCTCCTCAAGAGCCAAAGGCCGCGCATGCCGCTCTTTGCTCTGCTTTGCTTCATGCTGGTGATCCAGGCCATCATCGGCTGGATCATTGTGCGTATCATCAATGACAGCTTTGATGACGAATTGGAACAGCTCAATTCTTCCTACCATTCCACACCGTTCACGATTGATCGCCACCCCAATCGTATGCCGCAAAAAGAAATGGATCCGCCCGACTCCGAGTAGGCTTGTTAAGCTAGGTTGCCGGCGGCTGGTGTGCTGTGATCAAACGGATGCCCCGCTCCTCGAGCTTGATTCTTTTTCTCTTGAGTAATCCACCTATGGCCTGCTTGAAGGTGCGTTTGGAGCAGCCGAGCTCCTCCTTGATCTGCTCGGGCGAGCTGTGGTCGCCAATGGGCCAGAAGCCGCCGCGGGCCTCGAGCTCGGCGAGGATTTCATCTCCCAGGTTGCCAACTCGCGCACCGCGATGCGGGTGCAGGCTCACGTCAATCTTGCCGTCCGGCTTGATCGCACTGATGAATCCTTGGATCCGCTCGCCGACCTGCAGGTCCTGTTGCACATCGGAAGCGAAGAGCAGACCCTTGTGTGCGCCCTCGATGATGGTGTTGAAGCCGAGTTCGGTTTTTCCGGCGATGATGAGGTTCACTTTCTGGCCCTGCCGGTAGTCGTGCGGGGTCTTGTTGAGCACGCGGTTGAGCCGGGATGTGGCGACTAGCCGGTCGGTCACCGGATCGACGCTGACATACACAAGGTAATGACGCCCGGCCT
>JAURCU010000061.1 GCA_030828305.1 Luteolibacter sp. | reverse complement strand
TGGAGAATGCCTTCTTGATAGTGGAGTGTGTGCTGGTCATCCAGAAGGAATTTTGTCAATCTTACACATCATGCAACAACATCTTCTCATCGCTGGTTTTGCTGTAGCTGCGCTTTGCTGCTCACTTGAGGCCCAGAATAACCCTAACAACAGTCAACAACAGGATGACGATGGTGTGACCGATCAACTGCAGCGCGAGCGCTTCTGGGAAGCCAATGTCGGTGGCGGGCAGTTCATGGTGGCGCTTAACCATATTACCTCGGTTAGTCGTCATCGCTACATTCTGGATGGCAACCTGCTGGTGGACGAGGTGACCGTTGATACCAACGGTCAAGCCTTGGCCCGCTTCTACTACATTACTCCGGTAACTGACGAGATGCGCGGCTCCGGCATTGGTGGAGCAGCAAGCCGCATGGTGGACCGTGGCAAGCAACTCGTGGATCGTGGTGGGCAGATCACCGGTACCCAAATTCACGAGATGGTACAGAAAAAATTTCCTCACACCACCCACGCCAAGTGCATTGAGTATCGGGTGATGAGTTCGGATATCCTCGGGCAGCTCTACGGCAGTGTCCGAACTGCCTGGCGCTCCGGCCGTGGTAGAGTATTCAGCATCCAGTAAGAAGCCACGTGTTTCGAGGCCATGCGAACAGCTGCGTCAGAGCCTCTTATTGCGCGTTGTGAATGGCCTCACACACAGCGGGAAAGATCTGGCGCTTACGGCTGACCACGCCGGGCCCATGAAAGAGGTTGGGCCCCTTGCGCTGGAAGGGTAATTGATCAAGGATGCCGGAACGCCCGATTGCCATGACCATGCTGTGATGCAGTGCAACGTCGGTGATGGCCAGAAGTGTCAGATCGTAGCGCTTGGACTCGTGCAGGGCAGACAGTTCTCTCAGGAGTTCGTCGCGGCGGGCATCGAAACCGTGCAGGTCGCGTTCCTCGACCTGTGAAATGCTGATGCGCAGACCCTGCTCCTCGAACTCCTTGCGGTCGGCATTTAGAATTTCGTCGGTTGTGCCATTGGCGATGAGTGAGCCGACCGCGAAGAATTCCTCGGTGAACTTTTGCGGGTCGATGCCTGCCACTTCAGCCAGCCAAGCGAGCATCTCACGGTCGAGTTCCGTGGTAGTGGGTGAAGTGAGGCAGAGTGTATCCGAAACGATGCCCCCGCAGAGGCAGATGGCATCCTCGGGAGTGGGAGTCAGGCTGCGGTGGCGGTATTTGCGTGCCACCAGGGTGCAGGTCGAGCCAACGGGTTCGTTGAGATAGCGGATGGGTTCGCGCGAAACCAGATCGCCAGCTAAACGGTGATGGTCGATCACTTCGGTGATCTCGGCTTCCTCGATGCCGTTTACAGCCTGAGCGTATTCATTGTGGTCGACCAGAGCCAGACGGATGCGCAAGGGGTCCACCAGATCGGACTTGGAGATGACACCTATCATGCGGTCACTCTTGGAATCCATTACAGGGAAAAGGTCTTGCTCCGAGTTGGATAACTTGCGGCGCAAGCGTGAAATCGCCTGATGGGCATCGAGTGTGAAAAAATCGGTCTCCATTACGTGACGCACCGTACGCGAACAACGAATGAGGGTGGAGGCACTGGCAGTGTCCTGGCTGCAGCGCAAAAGCACGACCTTCTTGCTGGCGGCGAGCTCAAGGATTTCGTCCGAGATGGTATGATTGCCGGTGACCAGTAGCGCGCGAGCACCACTACTGATGGCGTAGCGCTGGACGATGGGCCGGTCACCGCAGAGCACGAGAAAATGCGACAGGTTACCGTCCTTTTCCGCCCGCTTGAGGCGGGACTCCACCGTTGATTGCGATGAAGCTCCAACGAGCAGGATGAGATCCTCCTCTTGCTTGCTTAGGGGCTCATCGCTGTCGAGTCGCTCGGCCTTCAGGGTGGCCGCCAGATGTTCGAGTGAGGCGAATACAGTGCGCACGCTCAGACCCGATGTATCATTGGGAAGAAGCAGGCGCAGCAGGTCGATGTAGCGCAGAATGCCGCAGAGTTTACCTTGCTCGTCTTCGACCGGCACGCAGCGCACCTCGGCTTTGAGCATCTTGTTGTAAGCGGTCAGGAATGTGTCATTGGCACACACCTTAACGACTTCCTTGTGGCAGATCATGCTCGCATTGGTGCGCACATCGGTTACCAGTTTGGGTAGTGGCATGCCTGAGCGCTCCAACACCCAGCGGGTGCGCTGCGAAACTTCCCCGCAGCGCGCAGCCACTGCATCCGGCTGCATGCCAGTGGCCCGCAGCAGCGAGGCGTATCCGATGGCCGAGCAGATGGCGTCGGTATCTGGGTTCTTGTGACCGATGACATAGAATGGCGGCATGAGAGAGTGAGGGTGATGATTTGTGTTGCGGTCCGGCTTTACATCCGCTCAGGGCACTTGATGCCGAGCAGACCGAGGCCCGTTTCTAGGATGCGAGCGCTGAGTTCACACAAGGCAAGGCGACTGGAACGGAGGGGCTCGTCGGATTTCAGCACCGGACAGGCCTCGAAGAAGGAGTGGAAGGCGCGCGCCAGTTCGAGCAGGTAATTGGCCAGCAAATTGGGTTTGAAGTCATCCAGCGTGCTGGGCAGGACTTCTCCGAACCGGGCATGCAGGCGGGCGAGGTGGATCTCTTCAGGGGCATGCAGGACAATCTCGGTGGTTGCCGTCTCCAGCTTTTGCTCCAGCTTGCGAAAGATGGACCGAATGCGCACGCTTGAATATTGCAGGTAGGGAGCGGTGTCACCTTGCAGGGCGAGCATGCGATCCCAGGCGAAAACGTAATCGGTGAGGCGGCCCTGCGAGAGTTCGGCAAATTTCACCGCCCCAATACCGATGGTTTTGGCGGCTTGTGCCGCCTCTTCTGCCGGTAGAGCCGGGTTTTTCTCAGTGATGATCTTTGCCGCCCGCTCGACTGCCTCATCCAGGACATCAGCAAGCTGCACGTTGTCGCCTGATCGCGTCTTCATCAGCTTGCGATCCTCCCCAAGGATGGAGCCGAAAGCGACGTGGCGAAAGTTTCCGTTCTTGCCCCAGCGCTCGGCGGCATCGAAGAGCTGTCGGAAGTGGAGTTGCTGGGGCACACCGACCACATACCAGATCTGGTCTGCATTCCACTCGTCGATGCGGTGTTCGATGGTTGCAAGGTCTGTGGTGGCGTAGAGGAAGCCTCCGTCGGCCTTGCGCACGATGGCGGGGTTGTCCATCCATCCATCTTGCTTGTGTATCTTGAACGGATCTTCTTCGGGTATTTTCTTACCGTCCGAGAAGATGCAAACAGCACCCTCGCTTTCGCGGGCTATGCCTTTTTCGAGCAGTTCCTCGACCAGGCTTGGCAGGCGCTCATTGTAGGAGCTTTCGCCGAGCCAGTGATCAAAGGACACATCAAGCTGATCGTAGATGCGCTGCAGCCCCTGCTTGGATAGCTCGATGCATTGCTTCCAGATTTCCAGGTTTTGCTCGTCGCCGGCCTGTAGCTTGACCAACTCGGCCTTGCATGCCTCGAGTATCGCGGGGTTCTGCTTGGTGGCGGCATTGACCTCTCGGTAGAGGCGCAGTAATTCGGGAATGGGGTCGGCTTGAAGGGCTTGGCTGTCGAGCGCGGTTTTCCAGCCGTGGAGAATCATTCCGAACTGGGTTCCCCAATCGCCGATATGGTTGTCGGCAATGACTCTGAAACCGAGAAAGCGGGCAATCCTGCACAGTGAGTCGCCGATGATGGTTGAGCGGATGTGGCCCACATGCATGGGTTTTGCGACATTGGGCGCTGAGAAGTCGATGACCACGGTCTGGCCTTGGCCCACAGCGGGCACGCCGAGTTGATCGTCACCCAGGAGCTTTTTGACATGTGCGGCATAGGCTTCTGGCAGGATGCGGAAGTTGATGAAGCCGGGGCCGGCGATTTCGGCAGTGGCGAGGCCGGAGAGATCAATGGCATCGATGATCTGCTGAGCGAGGGCCCGCGGGTTTGTTTTCTGGGCGGGCGGTGCGGATTTTGCCTTCTCTCTGGCAAGCACCATGGCGGCATTGCTTTGGTAGTCGCCAAATCGTAGGTCTGCGGCGGGAGTCACATGCGCGGGGCTGGCTTCGCCCAGAACTTGTTGCAACGCAGAAGAGAGCCTGCTTTCGAGTGCCTTGAGCAAAGTCATGGTTTGGAAGGGCGGGGAGGAAGAAAGTGTTTGGTGGTGTCGCGCGAGGGTTTGCAGCCCAGAATCCCGAGGATCTCGTTGCGGGTCTCGGCTTCACCTAGGGCACGGCGCACCTCGCAATTGGTAAAGAGCTTGGCGATAGCTGCCAAGGTCCTGAGGTGCTGATGGTAGTCTTTGCGCGGTACAATGAAGAGGATGACGTAGTGGACCGGTGCGTTATCGATGGCCTCGAAGTCGATGCCATGCTTGGAACGGCCAAAGATGGCGACAACCTGCTCGAGTTCGTCAGAAAAGGCATGGGGAATCGCAACGCCGGAGCCAATTCCGGTGCTGACCTGTTGCTCGCGAGCCTTGAGGGCATCGAGCGCTTCCTGCTGCAGATGCTCGGGAAGGCTGCCGCAAGCAACAAGGTGACACACCAACTCGTTGATGGCAGACCAGTGCCCGGTCGCCTTCATCTCGAGGACGATACGGTCGGCTTCCAGTAGCTTGGCGAGGTTCATGAAAGGAACGGTGGGACATACGCGACGGGTGAAAAGCCTTCGGGCACACGTGCGTGGAGGGGGATGGGTTAGCTTTGCAAGCTGCTGATTGCAAGCGGTTTCAATGTTGTTTACGCGACGATAAATTGAAAGAAAAACCCCCACCCGGAAATCCAGGTGGAGGCTGAATTCTAAGTGGTGGAAATCAGGCCTGCTTGGTCTGCTCCTCTTCGATGTCGGAATTCGCTTCGATGGTGGCCTCTTGATTGGTTTGGGCACCAGCTTCTTGCGTGGCTTCGACTGTCGCCACACCTTCGGGGGCGGGCTCACTGGTTTCATCACTTTCGACCTTCTCGGGAAGTGGGGCAAGTTCGAGGTCGGATGCCTTGATTTCCATGGTCGGCTCGAGTTCATCGGGGTCGGTGCTCTCGCTTTTGTCCTTGGCTCCCGAAACCGTCATGTTGCGGCCCATGAAGGGTTGGTCATGCAGAACCACGACGGAACGAATGGCATCCTCTTTGTTCATCATGTCGACAAAGCCGTAGCCCTTTGAGCGATGGGTGTTGCGGTTGTAGACAATTTCCACAGCGCGAACGTTGCCGACACCCTTGAAGAGTTCCTTGAGGTCCTGTTCGGTGACTTCGAATGACAGGTTGCCGACATAGACCCGGTTGGATTTGACGCTGGAGGCATCACCGGGTTTGCGGTCACTGTCGCGGGTCCGCCGTTTGCGGGTCGAATCCGGCTTGGGACGCACATCACCCTCCTCCTTGCTTCGGGCGTTGCGGATATTGCTTTTCGGAGCATCTGCTTTCTGGGTGGACTTCGCGGTCCTGCTCCTGCGCATGTTGGGGTCTTTCTTCAGACCAAGGGCCACCAGGATTTTTTCCCAGAAGCTCAATTTGACTGGTTGGCGACGGGGACGGCGCCGCTTGGTACGTGAGCCACTCTTGTTAGAATTACCACTCTGCTCTTGGGAACGGTTGTTGTTTTGTGTGTTGTTGCGCCCGCCTCGGCGGCGGCGTCTGCGTTGGCCCGTCTTTTTTGGGGCATTGGTTGCATCGGACATGGTCTCTTGGGGTAGTGTTGACGGGCAGTTCCGGCGCAGAGTCACGGGCGAATCCCGTGTCTGCAGTTCGTTGGCTGTAGCCTTCCGGTGAGTTCGGGAGCGACCAGGCTTTTTGGTGCCTTCGGGTGGCCATGCCTTGCATGGGAAACCAACGATGTCCCGGATCTGACCGGCTTGCGCCGCCGCCCGTAGGCAGGGAGGTCGCGGTAGTGGAGCGCGGATTGGTCTCGCCGCCACGGGGGCTTGTCGTCGACCTTGCGCGTTCCGGATTCCCTAGTGAACCGTCTGCCTGCGCGCAAGCTAGGGGCTTGCGGGGTCTTGGCAAGGCTTGAAGCGTGGCGAATTCTCCCAGGAAGACCGCCTGTGACCACGAGACTTTTTTAAGTCTCTGATAATGAGTTACTTAAATTTATTCAAGAAGTCGCTTGGAGAAGCGAGATACGTAACCATGCTTGCTTTTGGTTAGTGTCTTGAGGGTATCGGCTGGAACTTTCTTGTCCAATCCGAGGGCCCACAGGCTGTTGATGGCGGCGAGTTTGGCCTGGTGCGGGCTGTCTTTGCGGAGTTCGGCGACCAGCAGATCACTTTGGTCATGGCCCATGGTGTGCAATGCGTGGGCGGCCGTGATGCGGATGCCGGCCTGAGGATCCTTGGTCAGTTTGAGGAGTGCCTCCGAGGCCTGCTTCGCATCCTTGCCCAGCACCAAGCAGGCATGTGCACCCCAGTAGCGGGTGAGCATGTCATCTGACTTCATGGCGGTGATGAACTTGTCGAGATATCCCGGATCGCCGGAAGTGGCGTCGAAGGCAAGATTGACGAGCTCTGCCATGTCCTCGCGCTCGGCGAGCCTTGCGGAGACCGGTTCGCCCTTGGCGAAGGCTTCGAAGAGTGACTCCGGCACCATGCTGGTATCGCGCACTTGGATCATCCTTGCGATAAGAGCCTTGCGCATTTTGGCGAGTTGTTCGCCGTGCTCCATCTTGCCCGCTAGATTATTGATTTCCCATGGATCTTTCCGGGTGTCGAAGAGTTCCTGCACGGCTTGCGGGGCCTCCCACATGCGAGCGTGCTCCGGCTTCAATTTCCCCTCCTGCCAGGCCTTGCGATAGCCCATCCAGCCGTCCTGACCAAACTGATAGAAAGAGTATGGAGCGGCAGGAAGGTGGGGCGTGAAGCGGTGGATGTATTTCCAGCGACCATCGGTGAGGCCGCGGCGCATGCCATTGATTTCATCAAAGCGGTCGCTGTAGAGGAATTCCATCTCGTCCTTGGCTGGCTCAACCCGCTTGCTGCCGAGCAAGGCGCGGCCCTGCATCTGCTTGGGCTTCTCGATGCCAATGATTGAGAGCAGGGTCGGCGCGAGGTCGACGAAGGCGACAGGCTCCTCAGGGGTGCTGCCCGGCTTGAAGGGGGAGAGGTGCTGCCACTTGCTGGGGAAGTGGACGATCATGGGGATCTTGGCGCCGGTGTCCTTCAGGTAGCGCTTACCGCGAGGCAAGATGCCGCCGTGGTCGGCGTAGTAGAAGATGATGGTGTCCTCGGCGAGGCCATCCCTCTCCAGATCCGCTAACACCTTGGCCACTTGATCGTCGAGCTGTTTCATCACGCCGTGGTAGCGGGCGAGGTCGGAGCGGATCTCGGGAAGGTCGGGCAGGTAGGGCGCAACGTTGACTTCCTCTGGCTTGATGTAGGTGATGGAGGATTTCTTTTTTGTGAAGAGCGAGCTCTCATGCGAGCTGGTGAAATTGAAGATGCAGAAGAAGGGTTGGCCATCCTTGCGTTTGCTGTAGTGGTTGGCCTTGTCCCATAGGGCACTGTCATTGCCGGCGAAGTTGTAGTCGGTCTTGGAGCGGTTGGTGCAAAAGTAACCGGCTTCGCGCAGATAAGTGACGTAGGGCTTGAACTTCTTCTCGATGGGGTAGCGGCTACGCATGTGCTGGGTGCCCATGGTGGGGGCGTAGGCGCCGTTGAGAATGGTCGAGCGCGCAACGGCACAGACGGGTGCATTGGAATAGGCGTTCTGGAAACGGATTCCGTTCTTGGCGAGCGCATCCAGAGCCGGGGTCCGAACCTGGGTGTTGCCGTAACAGCCCAGCCAGTGCGAGGCGTTGTCCTCGGAAGTGATCCAGAGGATGTTGGGGCGGTCTGCCGCGTTTAGTGAGAGCGCGGTAAGAGCGCTTAGAAGGACGAGAAGGCGTTTCATGGGTGGGCTGAGGGGTGCGCTCAAGTCAGCAGCTTCTTCCACCTCGTAATCTGGCTCTTCACGTTTTCAATCGAGGGCGCACCGGGGTTGGTCCGGGCTTCGAGCGCTTTCTTGAGAGAAAAGACTTCGGAGGCATCGGAGCCAAAGGCTTCATCGAGTGCAGGCAGATCGAGTTGGTCCAGAGGGGTTTTGCTGGCGATGGACTCGGCCACGGCCTTGCCGACGAGTTCGTGCGCGTTGCGGAAAGGCACGCCTTTCTTGACCAAATAGTCTGCAAGATCGGTGGCCAGCAGCATGGGGTCGCAAGCAGCACCCTCACAGGCATCCTGGTTCATCTCCATGGCGGCAATCATTTCGGTATTTACTGCCAGGGTCAGCTTGAGGGTGTCGATGGAATCGAAGAGAGGCGGTTTGTCCTCCTGCAGGTCGCGATTGTAGGTGAGAGGCAGGCCTTTGATGGCGACCAGCAGATTCATGAGATTGCCGACGAGGCGTCCGGTCTTGCCACGGGTGAGTTCACAGACGTCGGGATTCTTCTTTTGGGGCATCAATGAAGAGCCCGTCGTATGGGCATCGGAAAGCGTGACGAAACCGAACTCGGCGGAGCACCAGAGAATGAGGTCTTCACTGAGCCTGGAGAGGTGGGCGCCACACAGCGCGATCACGAAGAGCAATTCCGCGATGTGGTCCCGGTCGGCGATGGCATCCATCGAGTTGGTGGTCACGCCATCAAAGTCCAGTTCCTTGGCGATGGCCTCGCGGTCGAGATTGATGGTGGAGCCGGCAAGTGCGCCGGAACCAAGCGGGCAGATGTTGAGCCGCTGACGACAGTCAGCGAGTCGCGACTTGTCGCGCTCGAGCATTTCGACGTAGGCGAGCAGGTGGTGACCGACAGTGACGGGTTGGCCCCGTTGCAGGTGGGTGTAGCCAGGGATCACGATGTCGGCATAGGCTTGCGCCCGGTCGAGGAGAGCGCCTTGGAGATGACTGCAGGCGGCGATTAAGAGATCGATTTCGGTTCTGCAGTAGAGCCGGGTATCTGTGGCAACCTGGTCGTTGCGCGAACGGGCTGCGTGGAGCTTGGCGCCGGTGGGACCGATCCGATTGGTCAGCTCGGCTTCAATGTTCATGTGAATGTCCTCAAGCGAGGTCTTGAACTCGAACTTGCCGGCCTCGATGTCGGCTTGGATCTCGATGAGACCTTTTTCGATGATTGAGAATTCCTCATCAGTCAGAAGCCCTGCCATGCTTTGTGCCCGCGCGTGCGCAATCGAGCCCGCCACGTCGTGTGCGTAGAGGCGCCAGTCGTAGGTGATGGATTCACCAAACTGTTCGACGAGGCTTGAGGTGTCCTGAGTAAAACGTCCTTTCCACATATGGGTAGTTGAACCCAAGCTGGCCGCCAAAGGAAACGACAAAAATGCCTCTCAGGGCCTGATCTCGACCTCAATGGTCACTGTATCCTTGGCAGCAAGCTTCAGGATGACTTCACGAAAACCATTGTTCGGGTTCTCAATGGGCTGGTGTGGCCGGGCTTCCCTGAGTTCCCAGGTTCCAGGTTTGCTGAGCCGTTTGAGCCGCACACTCTTGCCCGATTTGGTCATCAGGACGCTGTCGCCCTCGATCTTGCACTCGGCATCGGTGATGAGACGCCAGGTTACCGACCCGCTGGGTTGCTCAACTTGATCTCGAATGACGGCCACCCCGGTTTCGGGATCGAAGCGCGCCTTGCGGATCACCTTCTTGGCCTGTTTGGCGTAAGCGGCGCTGAGGTCCAATGTCACATGATGCTGTTTGTTGGTGTCGAACCCGATGATGGGACACGGCTTCGATTCCGGATCTTGCAGGCCATTGGCGATTTCCAGCGTGTTGTGCGAGCGGTTTTGCAGTCGGTAATAATCGAATCGTTTGTGGCGGAAGTAACCCGGCATGTTGTAGTTGTCGCCACCGAGGTCGTGGGCCCAGCGCATGCCATGAGCATCGTAACAGAAGGAACCGACATCCATGTGACCGTGCCCCCCATCTGGAGTGCCGCCCTTGATCGCCAGCCAGCTGGCATTCTTATCCCAACTGCTGCGAAAAACAGCGCTCGATTGTTCTCCGTGCATCACGGCGTGCAGGGGAATGGTGGGGACTTCTTTGGGAGCTTCCGGCAGCCATAGCAGGGTCAGCGGCGAGTGGTAATGCGCCATCTCTACGTTTCTTGGGTCCAATGCCTGTGTTATGACATGGCGTACATGTTCACTCTGTTGCGGATTGCGGAAGTGGGAGGCGATCCAGGCCTGTGCGGGTGATTTGCTTGAGACGCGGGCCCTGCCATCCGAGAAATTGAAAGGCAGGCGCGAGGGGCCGTGCAGGTGGATCATGCTCATTGCGCTGCGCTCCAAATCTTCGGTGATGGAAACCGGGTGCCCCAGCTTTTTGCAGGCAGCGAGGAGTTTGACATGATAGATCGTTCCATAATGCCAATAGCCGGGGCCTTCGGGGTAGACGCCGTCGGGAGCGTAGAAACGTTCGCATTTCTTGAGTAAGTTGAGACCTTCGCGGATCAAGCCTGCTGAAAGGCCGTCGTCTTTTCCTTGGATGGCGATGGCGGCAACCGCAATGCCACCCCCGCAAACCTGAGCCCAGTTGTTGCGTCCGTCTGACCACCAGACATCGGCGTCGTAGAGTTGGCGCGCGGGCTTGAGAGCCTTGTCTCGAATCGCACGCTCGCACATGTTGCGTTGTTCGGGGCTGAGTTGGTCGTATAGCCAGTCGTAGCCGATGGCCACCGCCACCGCCATCTCGGCGGTGTCCAGAAAATGTGAAGGGTTCCAGTCTTTCATGGAGCATGCTGCTTCAAGGTCGGTCAGCGCCCGCTTGAGGTAGCGCTGGTCTCCACTGAGGCGCCAAGCCCATGCGGTGGTGGAAATCTGCTTGAGGGCGAGTCGGGATTCGCGCAGTAGTCGGCGGCCGTCATGAATGATGTGCTCCGGGGGTCGCTCATTGAGGATGATTCCGGCTTCCTTGAGCAGTGCTTGATGAAGTTTTTCTGCCAGAGCATCCTTCCGGATGACCCCGCTAATCGCTTTTTCATCCGCCTCATTCATCCACAGCCGCGGATGCTGCCGATCTGCGAACTGGGCGTTGAGCAGTGGGCTGAGCAGCAGAGCGAGCCATGTGAGCAAGAGCCTCATCGGGGTTCAATACGTGGGAGTTGGTTGTTTTCTCACACTTGAATCGAGCAGAGATGAAGCTACATTACTGGGACGCCATGAGTGAATTTGAAGACAAGGTTCAGCAAGCCCTCGCCAATCCCCGCAATCAGGGAGAGATGAAAGATGCCGACTCGGTTGGCACAGTCGGCTCGCCGGAATGTGGCGACATGCTCAGAATGTGGCTCAAGTTCAAGGAGAAGGATGGCAAGAAGGTGATTGATCGGGCGTCCTTCCAGGCCTTCGGTTGCCAGACCGCCATCGCCGTTGCTTCCATGGCCACCGAACTGCTCAAGGGCAAGACCGCCGAAGAGGCCAGGCATCTGAGTGCGAATGACTTGAGTGGGGACCTGGGTGCCTTGCCGCCGATGAAGATTCACTGTGGCCAGTTGGTGGAGGGTGCGTTGCGCAATGCGCTGGGTGGAGACGTGGCGCGGGTTGTCGGTGATTCGGCTCCCACCCTCAGCGCGGATATGCAAAAGCATCCCAAGGGCGGTATCCGGATTGTGCCTCTCTCGGACCGGGAAAACTGACTGGAATCCGGCCTACGCCACGTATTGTGACTTCCCAGTTTCCTTGGGTTTTGGATTGCGTGGATCGCGTGGGGTGGTTTTGAATGGAGACTCGTCACCCAATCCCTTTTCAATTGATCGAGCTTCAAGACGTCTGTTTCACCATTCAGAAGGATGGCGAGGATGTGAACCTGGTGAATCAGGTTTCATTGAAAGTACCGAAGGGTCACTTCATGGCTATTGTCGGGCCATCGGGTTGCGGCAAGACAACCTTGCTCAAGACGATCGCCGGTTTGAATCCTGAGTCTGCCGGCTCGCTGATCTGGGACGGCCGCAACCTTTCCGAGGACGAAGACTTCGAGCCCACTGAAATCGGCTACGTGCCACAGTTTTCCATCGCCTACGACCCACTGACCGTAGACGAGTCGGTGGAAGCCGCCACCCGCTTGCGGGTGAAATCGCGCAACTCCTCCGAACTCGACCGCCGCATTGACCGCGTGCTCGACGAAACCGGACTGACCGGGATTGCCGATCGCAAGGTGAAAGTGCTTTCGGGTGGTCAGAAGCGCCGCCTCGGGCTGGCCATGGAATTGGTATCCGACCCGCGCCTCCTGCTTTGCGACGAGGTGACCTCCGGCCTGGATCCCCGATCAGAGCGAGAGATTGTCCGCCTACTTCACGACCTATCGCGCAAGGGTGGGCGCATCGTGATGTCGGTGACCCATTCCCTGGCCCACCTTGAGCTCTATGACTCGGTGCTTGTGCTTCACGAAGGTTGTGTTGCGTTCCATGGGCCACCCGATCAACTCACCCACTATTTCTCAGTCAATGACACTGAGGAGGTCTATCCCCGTCTTGCCTCACAAGGTGGAGAGCGTTGGCTCGTCTCATGGCGTAAGCACAACGATTCCTACCGGGAAATGATGATGAAGAAGCGCGATAAGCTGATTGAGAGTGGCAGTCTTCAGGTGCCCGAGGAGCCGGTGCCTGTATCTCGCAATGACCGGGACGAAACACACAAGAGCACCAAAACCACGCCGAAAGAAAATGGTGAGCCCAAGACCACCACTCCCCTGGTGTCCCGGGCCTTGCCTTTGCCTGGATTCTTAGGCCAGTTTTCGACACTGCTTTCGCGACGATGGCGAATTTTCTTCCGCGATCGAACCCAGGTTCTGCTGCAGTTAGCCATCCTGGTGATTTTTCCCATCATCATCACCCTCTTTAGCGACAAGGCGGGAGACAACATCAAGCGCTACTCGGATTTCAAATCCGACAACATGCTCATTGAATACAAAGAGCAAGCAGAGGTGATGGCCGATCAGGCCAAGGTGGGTGCTGCGGTATCGGGAATCATCATGTTCCAGGTTGTGCTGCTCTCCCTCATGGGCTCCAACAATTCCGCGCGTGAGATCGCAGGGGAGAGGCAGGTGTATGAGAAGGAAAAGTTCGGGGGGCTGAGGCCATCGGCCTACCTTGCTTCCAAGATCGTGTTTCTGGCCTGCCTGGTGGTGACCCAATCCTTGTATATGGCTTTCTTTGTGGAGAGCTTTGGTGGCGAATTTCGTGGAAATTTCATGGATCACGCGATTTTCCTGTTGCTCATCAACGCCTCCATGACGGCCATCTGCCTGGCCATCTCGGCCCTCATGCGTACAGCTGAGCAGGCCTCCTTGCTCTCCATCTATCTGGTCGGTTTCCAATTGCCCCTATCGGGTTCGGTGCTGGCTCTACCGGCACACATCGACGCCTTCACCCGCCCCTTCATCTCGGCCTATTGGGCCTGGTCGGGCTCGGTCGAAGCCCTACAGAATCAGGTCTATGATGCTGTCAAATCGGTGATCGATACCAGCCTCACCGCCCAACAAATCTGTCTGACGGTGCTTGGCATTCACATTGCTGTGGCGCTTATTGCGGCTCTTGCAGGGGTTTGTCGTCCCCAGTGGGATTGAGGTAGCAATCCAAACCAAGTGGCTTTAAGCTCGATTTTTACGCTTCCAGGACACACTCTAGTCGCAATTCACCCCACATCGCCGCAACCCTCTGGTTTTTACCGGGTTTTAGTTATCTTCCATTAGGCTCTTTTCATCATGGCTCGACGCGCAAGTTCAGGACTCAATCCAGGCATTATTCTGGCCGCTGTCGTGCTCGTTGGCGCCCTGATTTTCGGCGGCAAGATGCTACTCAGCAAGGAATCCATCGCCTTCGAGGGTGTGCCGCGCCTGCAGATCGACGATTTCCTCGAAAACGGCAATGCCCTGCGCAAGAACGTCTATGTGATCGAGGGAGAAATTGACGAGAAGCTCCAGATTTCAAGCAGCGGCCAGTTGGTCAGCGTCAAGGTTGAGGGTTCCCGCGGAGACGAGTTCATCGGCATCCGTATTCCGTCCAACCTCAGCGAGCGCAATATTGAGACCAAGCAGAAATATGCCTTCAAGGTTGAAGTCCAGAAAGGTGGCATTGCCGTCGCCCAGGACATTCAGCGCCTCTGATCAAACCCCCATCATCTTTATGAGACTCCACATCCTCAGCGCTCTCGCTCTGGCCGCCAGCCTTCAGGCCCAA